>NZ_JBQQBW010000060.1:0-42468 GCF_052245415.1 Streptomyces sp. 8N706
GCCGTCGGCCTGCACCGCAAGGCCGAGGCCCCGCCGACCGGCGCGCCCCGGGACATGCGCGCTGCTCGGCCCGCACCGCGGCCGCTACGACGCGTTCGCGGCCATCCAAGCCGTGCGAGGTATCGGTCGTCGCGGCGGTGGCCGCCACTGCCTGGGCGCCGGCATCGGACAGCTACCGACCGCGGGCCGACCTCCGCGGCAGCGTTTCCGGCCGGGTCCGCTGTCCTACGCCGCGGGGAGGTCCGCCCACCGGGTGACACCACCGGAGTGGACGCGCATGCCGTACCGGGCCGAGAGAGCGGTGACGATACCGATGCCGCGGCCGTGCTCGTCCGGGTCGAACCCGACGACCGGCCGCGCGGCAGCATCCACCGGCCCCGCGTCGGTGACCTCGATGCGCAGGGCGGTGCGCCTGTCGACGCGGGTCCACGACAGCCGGAGCGAGGCCGGGGGCAGTGCGTGGACGACCGCGTTGGTGAGCAGCTCCGAGATCACCAGGAGCGCGTCGTCGACGACGTCCGGGGACACCTTCCAGTCGGCCAGGACAGCACGCATACGCCGGCGTACGGTCGAGACGCCCCCCGGGGCATGAGGCAGCGGACAGACATGTTCGGATTCCTCCTCACGCCTCATGCCGAGCTGTACCGCCATGCGCCCTCCTCCGGGAAGCCCTGCCGGGGTGGACATAGGGCCTGTTGTGAGACGCTAGGGAACAGTCCCGGGCGGGTCAATGAACAGAGGTCGGCATTACCGAACGCCGGTGTCCAGCGGCGAACGAACTGGAAAACATTCGAAACGCAGACCGGTAATGACGGGATTACGATCCCTGTATGGGCCCCATCCAGTCCATCGAACGGGCAGCAGCGATCCTGCGTCTGCTCGCGGGGGGCCCACGCCGGCTCGGGCTGGGCGAGGTGGCCGCTGCGCTGGGGCTGGCGAAGGGCACCACCCATGGCATCCTGCGCACTCTGCAGCATGTGGACTTCGTGGAGCAGGACGCGTCGACCGGAAAATACCAGCTCGGGGCGGCGCTGCTCCACCTGGGCACCAGCTACCTCGACGTCAACGAGCTGCGGTCCCGCTCCATCAACTGGGCCGACGCGCTGGCCGCCCGCAGCGGGGAGGCGGTGCGCCTGGGCACGCCGCTGGAGGGCAAGGTGCTCATTGTCCACCATGTCTTCCGGCCGGACGACACCCTGCAGACCCTGGACGTGGGCGCGCTGCTGCCGTTGCACGCCTCCTCGCTCGGCAAGGTCCTGCTGGCCTTCGGGACCACGCCCGTGGAGCCCCTGCTGGACGCCGGGCTGGAAACCTACACCCGGCACACCCTGGCCACACCGGAGGATCTGGCCCAGGCGCTCACCGAGATCCAGGAGATCGGATGGGCTGCCTCGGTACAGGAAATGATCATGGGAGATGCCGGTGTAGCCGCGCCGATCCGCGGGCACGGCGGCCTCGTGGTGGGCGCCATCGGCGTGTCCGGCGCGGTCGAGCGGATCTGCGACACCCAGGGCCGGCCCCGGCCCGCCCTGGTCACCCTGGTCCGCGATGCGGCACGGGCGGTCTCCAGAGACCTGGGGGCGGCGCGCTGGTGACTCTCCCCGCCCCCCTCGAAGCCCCGCGGAAGCCCTCCTCGAACGCATCGGAAGGCAGACCTGATCATGGTTGAACGGTACGTGATGTCCATCGACCAGGGCACCAACTCCACCCGATGCATCCTGTTCGATCACGGTGGCCGGCTGGTGTCGGTCGCTCAGCGGGAGCACCAGCAGCACTTCCCGCGGCCGGGCTGGGTCGAGCACGACGCCGTCGAGATCTGGCGCAATCTCCAGCGCGTGGTTCCGCAGGCGCTGTCCGGAGCCGGTGTCGGCGCCGACGAGGTAGCCGCTGTCGGCATCGCCAACCAGCGCGAGACGACAGTGCTCTGGGACCGGAGGACGGGCACCCCGCTGGGCAGGGCCATCGTCTGGCAGGACACCCGTACCTCCCCGTTCGTCGAGGACCTGAGAAGCGGCACGGGGGACGAGTTCTTTCTCGAACGCTGCTGCCTGCCCCTCGCGACGTACTTCTCCGCACCGCGGATCCGCTGGCTGTTCGACCATGTCACAGGGCTGGAGCGGCGCGCCGAGGCCGGCGAGGTGCTCTTCGGCACCATGGAGAGCTGGCTGATCTGGAATCTCACCGGCGGCCCGGCCGGTGGCCTGCACATCACGGACGTCACCAATGCCAGCCGGACCATGCTGATGAACATCCGCACCCTCACCTGGGACGAGGAGCTGCTGGCATTCTTCGGGATCCCCCAGGCGATGCTCCCGGAGATCCGGCCCTCGGCCGAGGACTACGGCGCCGCACGCGCGGTCCTCCCGGGCGTCCGTATCACCGCCGCTCTCGGCGACCAGCAGGCGGCACTCTTCGGACAGACCTGCTTCGCACCGGGCGAGGCGAAGTGCACCTACGGGACCGGCAGCTTCCTGCTGCTCAACACCGGCACCAGCCCCGTGCGGTCCCGGCACGGACTGCTCACCACGGTCGCCTACAAGATCGACGACCAGCCTGCGGTCTACGCGCTGGAAGGCCCGATCGCCGTGACCGGCGCGCTGGTCCAGTGGTTTCGCGACCGACTGGGCCTGATCAGCAGCGCCCCCGAGATCGAGACCCTCGCGCGCAGCGTCGAGGACAACGGCGGCTGCTACATCGTTCCGGCGTTCTCCGGTCTGTACGCGCCCCATTGGCGCAGCGACGCACGCGGTGTCATCGTCGGCCTCACCTCCTACATCACCAAGGGACACCTGGCCCGAGCCGTCCTGGAAGCCACCGGCTGGCAGACCCGGGAGGTCGTCGACGCGATGAACGCCGACTCCCCGCTCGCCCTGAAGGCGCTCAAGGTGGACGGCGGGATGACGGCCGACAACCTGCTCATGCAGTTCCTGGCCGACGTCCTGGATGTGCCCGTGGTGCGGCCCATGGTCGCCGAGACCGTCTCGCTGGGCGCCGCCTACGCCGCCGGGCTCGCCGTCGGCTACTGGCCGGACCTTCAGGTCCTGCGTCACAACTGGCACCGGGCCGCCCAGTGGCTGCCGGACATGGACCCCGGGCGGCGGGAGTCGGAGTACGACAACTGGAAGCGGGCCGTCGAGAGGGCGCTCGGGTGGGTCAGGCCGCCGAGGTCCTCCTAGGGCCGCAGCCCGGGCCTGTCGTTCGGCGAGATCCCGTCGGTGAGTGTCACTCCAGCCAACTACGGCGAGTGGAAGGCGGCCCATGAGCGTCTCGGGGCAATCCTCCCCGGCTCGAAAGCCACGCTCCCGGCCCGCTCTCGCCCGACGGCCGACGGCCGACGGCCACGACGCCGGGAAGGGGCGAGGACTCCGAGCGAACCGGGCGGTCGACGCGCGACGGCACCACCGCCGTCAGAGGCGTTCGATGATCGTGACGTTCGCCTGGCCGCCGCCCTCGCACATGGTCTGGAGACCGAACCGGCCGCCGGTGCGCTCCAGTTCGTGCAGCAGCGTCGTCATCAGCCTCGTGCCGGTGGCGCCCAGTGGGTGACCGAGGGCGATCGCGCCGCCGTTGACATTGGTCCGCTCCGCGTCGGCACCGGTCTCCTTCAGCCAGGCCAGGACCACGGAGGCGAACGCCTCGTTGATCTCCACCAGATCGATGTCGTCGAGCGACAGCCCGGTCTTCTTGAGCGCGAACGCCGTCGCGGGGATCGGTGCGGAGAGCATCCGGACGGGGTCCTCACCACGTACGGAGAGGTGGTGGACGCGGGCGCGGGGGTGAAGGCCGTGCTCCCGTACGGCCCGCTCACTGGCGATCAGCAGCGCGGACGCGCCGTCGGAGACCTGCGAGGAGAGCGCGGCCGTCAGCCGTCCGCCCTCGGTCAGCGGAGGCAGGCCCGCCATCTTCTCCAGCGTGGTGTCGCGCCGCGGGCCCTCGTCCGCCGTCACGCCCCGGTACGGCACCAGCTCACGGTCGAATCGGCCCTCGTCGATGGCGCGTACCGCCCGTTGGTGGGAGCGCAGCGCGTACTCCTCCATGTCCCGGCGCGAGATGTTCCACTTGTCGGCGATCAGCTCTGCGCCATGGAACTGGCTGACCGGCCGGTCTCCGTAGCGGGCGCGCCAGCCTTCGGAGCCCGCGAACGGCCCCTCGGTCAGGCCCAGCGGCTCGGTGGCCCGGCGGCTCGCGTACGCGACGGGGATCTGCGACATGTTCTGCACACCCCCAGCGACCACCAGGTCCTGGGTGCCCGAGAGCACCCCCTGGGCGGCGAAGTGCAGGGCCTGCTGGGAGGAGCCGCACTGACGGTCGACGGTCACGCCCGGCACCTCCTCGGGGAGCCCCGCCGCCAGCCAGCAGGTGCGTGCGACGTCCCCGGCCTGCGGGCCGACCGTGTCCAGGCAGCCGAAGACGACGTCCTCGACGGCGGCCGGGTCCACCCCCGTACGCTGCATCAGCGCCGTGAGCACATGCGCGCCGAGGTCGGCCGGGTGTACGGCGGACAGCCCGCCTCCCCGCCTGCCGACCGGCGTCCGTACGGCTTCGACGATGTAGGCCTCGGCCATGGCTGCTGCTCCTTCCTCGGAGGGCTGCTGTCCCTGTCGTTCGGGTCACTCTCCCTGTCGGTCCGGGTCGCTCCGGGCCGGTCCGGTCGCTACGGGCCGCCCCGTCAGTCCCGCACGGCGATGCCGTCCAGCGCCATCGACGTATCCCCGCCTCGTCCGCGATCCTGCGGAGGGTGGTGGCGTCGCAGCCCTGGGAGGCGAACACCTCGGCCGCGGTGGCCAGGAGCTGCCGTCGCCGCTCCGGTGAGGCGTTCACCGTGGTCTTCCTCTCGCCCGGGTGGTCTTCCTCTCGCCGGTGGCCTTCCTTCCGCACCCGGCATCGCCCTCTTCTCGCCGCTGCGAGTGCTGTGCGTGGTCCTCTTCTCGCCGCTGCGCGGCCCGCCGCTCTTCGGCACACCTTCATTGTCGTCTTACACGTGCCGGCTGCTGACCGGCACCGTCTCCCCGTCCCCGGTCACGTAGGAGAAGTAGCCGCTGGCCAGGAAGACGACGACATGGGCGACCTCCCAGGGCTCGGCCCAGCGGCCGAAGGCCCGCCGTGTGCACCTGACGGTTCGTCAACGACCGGCCCGCCCGCCCCGCTGCTCGACGGACGCGCCGAGCCGTACGGCCGGGCGCTCCCCACCGCCTCCAGCGGCGAGCCGCACCCCGTCACCGGAGCGCGATGGCTACTGTCTGGAGTCGCCTTCGCACCCCTGGGTGACCCGCGTCCGGAAAGGCAGCCGCCATGCCCCGCCCCGTGCACTTCGAGATCCACGCCGATGACGTCGAGCGCGCCCGCACCTTCTACACCTCGGTCTTCGGCTGGTCCATCGACCAGTGGGGCGACCAGCCGTACTGGATCGTCCGGACCGGCGACGAGAGCCCCGGCATCGACGGTGGCCTGATGCCGCGTCAGGGCGCTGCGCCCTCGGACGACACACCCGTGTCATCGTTCGTGGTGACCGTGGGGGTGGAGGCCCTCGACGCGTCGATCGCCTCGGTCGAACGGCACGGCGGTCGGATCGCCACACCGAAAATGGCCGTTCCGACGATCGGGTGGCTCGCCTACTGCCGGGACACCGAAGGCAACATCCTCGGCATGCTCCAGCCCGACGAGAGCGCCGCCTGACCGCTGCTTCCCGGCCTTTCCAGGGGTCGGGAGCAGCACCCGGGAGCCGCTCCCGCGCTACTGTTCGTTCGAACGGTTCTGCAGCGGAGACGAGGTGTGGCCCGGTGTCCCGATCCCTGTCCCACGGTCTGGTGGAACAAGCCCGAGCGCTCGCGGAGGGCGAGGTGACCTCCCGCGCGCTGGTGGAGCGCTCCCTCGCCCGTATCGAGGCCGCGCAGCCCACGCTCAACGCCTTCCGCCGGATCCGCGTCGAGGCCGCACTCGCCGAAGCCGAGGCGGCGGACCGGAAGTTGGCGGCCGGCGAGCGTGCTCCGCTGCTGGGTGTGCCGGTCGCGGTCAAGGACGACATGGACGTGGCCGGCGAGCCGACGGCCTTCGGGTGCCCCGGTGAGTTCCCGCTGAAGACCGAGGACGGGGAGGCCGTACGACGTCTGCGGCAGGCCGGCGCCGTCATCGTCGGCAAGACCAACACCCCCGAGCTGGGCCAGTGGCCGTTCACCGAGGGGCCCGCGTTCGGTGAGACCCGCAACCCCTGGCATCTCGGCCACACGCCCGGCGGGTCCTCCGGCGGAGCCGCGGCGGCCGTCGCCGCCGGGCTGGTCCCGGGAGCGCTGGGTTCGGACGGCGCGGGCTCGGTGCGCATCCCCGCGGCCTGGACCCATCTGGTCGGCATCAAGCCGCAGCGGGGCCGGATCTCCACCTGGCCGGACGCCGAGGCGTTCAACGGCATCACCGGGATCGGCACCCTGGCCCGTACGGTCGCGGACGCCGCGCTGCTCCTGGACGCGGCGAGCGGCAGCCACCCCGGGGACCGTCACCGGCCGTCGGCGGTGGCGATGCTGCCCGCGGCCCGGAGCGAGCCGGGGAGACTGCGGATCGCCCTGTCCCTGCGCCCCGCCTTCACCGGGACGCCCAAGCCACTGCACCCGGCGGTCCGTTCGGCGGTCATGGGCGTGGCCGAGCGGCTGGCCGCGCTCGGGCACGAGGTCATCGAGGCTGATCCGCGCTACGGGCCGGTGGGGCTGACGTTCGTACCGCGCGCGACGGCGGGCGTACGGGAGTGGTGCGCACGCGTCCCCGACCAGGCGCTGCTGGACCCCCGCACGCGCAGCGCGGCGCGGCTCGGACGGCTGATGGGCGGTGGTCCGCTGCGCCTGGCCCGGTACGCCGAGGCCCGGCTCCACGCGCGCGTGGGCGAGATCTTTCACCGCTTCGACGTCGTCCTCACCCCCACCACGGCCACCCCGCCGCCGCTAATCGGCGCGATGCTGCCGCTGTCGGGGTGGCGCACCGACCGGGCGATGATCGGCGCATGCCCGTACGCCTGGCCGTGGAACGTCCTCGGCTGGCCCGGGATCAGCGTCCCCGCGGGCTTCGCACCGGCGCCCGCCCCGGCGCCCGCCCCGGCGCCGGGTGCCCCCGCAGCACCGGGTACCGCCCCGGCGCCGGGTGCCGGACACCACGCCGCGGGTGGTCTGCCGTTGGGTGCACAGCTGCTGGGTCCGGCGGACAGCGAACCACTGCTCATCTCGCTCGCCGCCCAACTGGAGGCGGACCAGCGGTGGTACGAGCAGTGGCCGAGCCTCGACGACATGGAGGACCGGCTGGTGCCGTAGCGCGGCCCGGGCGACGCTACGGGATGGGGGAATCCTGGAGGCTGCGCGGCGTTGACGCAGAGGTGACCTCCGTACTGAAGACCACCCGGTTCTCCGTCCTGGACCGCTCCCGGACCCGGCGGGGACAGGAGCCGTCGCAGACGTTGCGTGACACCGTACGGTTCGCGCGGCAGGCCGAGGCCCTGGGCTATCACCGCTTCTGGGTGTCGGAGCACCACAGCGTGCCCGGGGTGGCGGGCTCGGCGCCGACCGTGCTCGCGGCCGCCGTCGCCGCGGCGACGTCGCGTATCCGGGTCGGTACGGGCGGTGTGATGCTGCCGAACCACCAGCCGCTCGTGGTCGCCGAGCAGTTCGGGGTCCTGGAGGCGCTCTTCCCCGGCCGTATCGACATGGGTCTGGGCCGGTCCGTCGGTTTCACCGACGGCATACGGCGAGCCCTGGGCCGGGGCAAGGAGGACGCCGAGAACTTCGCGGCGCGGCTCGCGGAGCTGCTCGGCTACTTCACCGGGGAGCAGACCGCTCACCCTCAGGTGCACGCCCGGCCCGCGGAAGGGCTGAGGGTACCCGCCTTCGTCCTGGCCACGGGTGCGGGAGCTGACCATGCGGCGGCGTTCGGGCTGCCGCTGGTGATCGCGGCCGTACGGGGCCAGGAGGAGATGCTGCGGGCGATCGACCGGTACCGGGAGCGCTTCCGCCCCTCGGCGTGGTCGGCGCAGCCGTATGTCGTCGTGTCGGGCACCGTCGCCGTCGCGGAGACCGCCGAGGAGGCGCGACAGCTGCTGCTTCCCGAGGCGTGGTCCAGCGCCTGGTCGCGCACCCATGGCGCGTTCCCGCCTCTGATGCCCGCCGAGGACATTGCGCGGCTGTCGATGACCGAACGTGAGCGCACCCGCTTCCAGAAGGCTCAGCGCGGCCATATCCACGGCACCGAGGCGCACGTGGCCGAGTCGCTGGAGAAACTGCTGGCCCGGAGCGCGGCCGACGAGGTACTGGTCACCACGAGTACGTACGACCGCGGGCGGGAGCTCGACTCGTACCGGCGGCTGGCCCGCGCCGTGGACCTGCCCGGCAGCGGTGCGCCGGGCGACGATGGCGCTTACTGAGGGCTGTGGTCCGCGAGGCCGGGCGCGGATGGTGAGACCGCGGCGGGCCACGACCGGGTCGGCCCATTTGCGGGAAGCCGCGGCTCGGGGGAGGCTGCCGGAAGGCACGGAGCTGACCGCCCCTGCCTGACCTCCGGCCAGGGCGGCTGTCCGGTATCCGGATTGCCGACGGCACCCTTGAAGGGTGCGTCCCGCAGTGGCTTAGGTGGAACGCAGCAACTCGGCCCGGAACGGCCGGGGTGCGGAAGGACCCTTCGACGGGAGGTATTCCGGCCGTGCTTCACGAACCGAGGAAGAGCCACGCCAGCACCCTGACGGAGGCGGTCGCCGAGGCGTACGTCCAGGGCATCTGTTTCAAGACCGGGCCGCCCCGGCGGCTCGGTGTGGAACTGGAATGGCTCGTCCGTGATCTTCATGATCCGTCCCGTCCCGTCGAACCCGACCGGCACGCCGCCGCGGTCGCCGAGGTGCGCGCTCTGCCGCTGCGGTCACCGCTCACCTTCGAGCCCGGCGGCCAGCTCGAGCTCAGCCCTCCCCCGGCCGGTTCCCTCACCGAGTGCGTGGAGCAGGCCGACGCGGACCTCGCGCTCGTCCGGGCCTCGCTGAGCGCACACGGACTCGCACTGATGGGCTGCGGCCACGACCCGCGGCACCCGCCCCGGCGGTTCCTCGCCGACCCGCGGTACAACGCCATGGAGGCGTACTTCGACCGCGGCGGCCCGGCCGGACGTTCCATGATGTGCTCCTCCGCCTCCGTCCAGGTGTGCCTGGACGCCGGGCATGAGGAGCCGGGCCCGCTGGGCTACGCGCGCCGGTGGCGACTGGCCCACCTGCTCGGCGCCGTCCTGGTGGCGGCGTTCGCGAACTCCCCGCTGCGCCGGGGACGGCCGTCCGGCTGGCGGTCCACCCGGCAGGCCGTATGGGCCCGGATCGATCCGGGCCGCTCCCTGGCCCCGGCCGACGGCTCGCCCCCGCGGACCGCCTGGGCCCGCTATGTGCTCGACGCCCCGGTGATGTGCGTACGCTGCGACGACGGTCCCTGGACCGTCCCCGCGGGGATCACCTTCCGGCAGTGGATCCGCGACGGGGCCGTCTGCGGGCTCCCGCGGCCACCCGCGCTCGAGGACCTCGAGTACCACATCACCACCCTCTTCCCGCCCGTACGTCCGCGCGGCCATCTGGAGCTGCGCATGATCGACGCCCAGCCCGGGGACGACGGCTGGCGCGTCCCGCTGGCCGTGACGGCCGCCCTCTTCGACGATCCGGAGGCCTCCGAGACCGTCTACCGCGCCGTCAAACCCCTCGCCGAGACCGCGGGCTCCGAACCGGCGCCCCGCAACCCGCTGTGGCGAGCCGCCGCACGGGACGCCCTCACCGACCCCGAACTCCACGCCGCGGCCGTCGCCTGCTTCACGGCGGCGCAGGGCGCCCTGGCCCGCCTCGGTGCCTCCGACGCGCTCCAGGCCGCCGTGGCCGACTTCACGGACCGCTATGTCGCCCGCGGACGATGTCCCGCCGACGACATGCTCGACCCCCCTCCAGGGAAGGAAAGCCGATCATGACTGCCACCGGACCCGCCACCGGAGACGATGCCCCAGCGCTCCGGCAGCGCGCCGTCGACGCCCTCCTCTCCGCCCGGGAGCGCACCGCCACCCTCACCAGCTGTGTCGACGACCCCGACCTCCTCGCCCAGCACTCCCCTCTGATGTCGCCCCTGGTCTGGGACCTGGCGCACATAGGCAACCAGGAGGAGCTGTGGCTGCTGCGGGCCGTGGGCGGCCGTGAGGCACTGCGGCCCGACATCGACAAGGTCTACGACGCCTTCGAACATCCGCGCGTCGAGCGCCCCTCCCTGCCCCTGCTGCCGCCCGACGAGGCCCGTGGCTATGTCGCCGACGTACGCGCCCGGGTGCTGGACGTCCTGGAGAGCACACCGCTGCACGGCAGCCCGCTCGTCGACTCCGGCTTCGCGTTCGGGATGATCGCCCAGCACGAGCAGCAGCACGACGAGACGATGCTCATCACCCATCAGCTGCGGCGCGGCCCGGCGGCCCTCAGCGCTCCCCCGCCGCCCCCCGCTCCGGCCGACGCGGCCGCCCTGCCGGCCGAAGTCCTGGTCCCGGGCGGGCCGTTCACCATGGGCACGTCCACCGAGCCGTGGGCACTGGACAACGAGCGGCCCGGGCACACCCGCGATGTGCCGGGCTTCTTCATCGACACGGTCCCCGTCAGCAACGGCGCCTACGTCCGCTTCATCGAGGACGGCGGCTACGACGACCCGCGCTGGTGGGCCCCGGAGGGCTGGGCGTACATCCGCGAACACGCCCTGGCCGCACCGCTGTTCTGGCGGCGCGAGGGCAACGCCTGGCTGCGGCGCCGGTTCGGCGTCGTCGAACCCGTACCCGCCGAGGAGCCGGTGCTGCATGTCAGCTGGTACGAGGCCGACGCCTACGCCCGCTGGGCCGGACGCCGGCTGCCCACCGAGGCGGAGTGGGAGAAGGCGGCCCGCCACGACCCGGCCACCGGACGCTCACGGCGGTACCCGTGGGGCGACGCCGACCCCTCGCCGGAACGCGCCAACCTCGGCCAGCGCCATCTCCAGCCCGCGCCGGTGGGCAGCTACCCCGAGGGCGCGTCACCGCTTGGCGTACGGCAGTTGATGGGCGATGTCTGGGAGTGGACGGCCGGCGATTTCCTGCCGTACCCGGGCTTCGCCGCCTTCCCGTACCGCGAGTACTCGCAGGTCTTCTTCGGCAGCTCGTACAAGGTGCTGCGCGGGGGCTGCTTCGCCGTCGGCACGGTCGCCTGCCGCGGCACGTTCCGCAACTGGGACCACCCGGTCCGCCGGCAGATCTTCTCCGGCTTCCGAACGGCCCGCGACGCGGCTCCGGAGGCTGCGTGATGACGGACACCCCGGCCCACGGGCAGCCGTGCACGCCGGTGCGGGGCCGGCGTGGGAGGTTGCGCTGATGTGCCGTCATATCGCTTACCTCGGGCGGGAGACGGCGATCGGCGAACTCCTCGTGCAGCCGGAACACGGCCTGTTCCAGCAGTCGTGGGCACCGCGCCGCCAGCGGTACGGCACCGTCAACGCCGACGGTTTCGGGGTCGGCTGGTACGCCCCGGGCGACCCGGTGCCCGCGCGCTACCGCCGGGCCGGTCCCATCTGGGCCGATCCGTCCTTCGCCGACCTCGCCCGGGTCGTCCGCACCACCGCCCTGCTCGCCGCCGTACGGGACGCCACCGAGGCGGGGGCGGACGGCGAGGCGGCGGCCGCGCCGTTCGCCTCCGGGCCGTGGCTGTTCAGCCACAACGGTGCCCTCACGGACTGGCCCCGCTCCGCCGCGCCGCTCGCGGCCACCCTGCCCGCCGTGGAGCTGCTGGAGCTGGAGGCCCGCTGCGACTCGGCGCTCGTGTGGGCGCTCGTCCGGCACCGGCTGCGCGGCGGCGACGAGCCGGGGCAGGCGCTCGCCGACGCCACGGCCCTCCTCGCCGCGGCCGCCCCGGGCTCGCGGCTCAATCTCCTCCTCACCGACGGCGTGTCGGTCGCCGCCACCGCCTGGGGCGACACGCTCTGGTATCTCGCCGACACGGACCGGAGCGGCGTCACCGACCGGAGCGCCGAGACCGACCGCAGCGCCGTCACGGACCGCAGCGCCGTCACGGACCGCAGCGCCGTCACGGACCGCAGCGCCGTTGCGGACCGGAGCGCCGTCACGGACCGGCGTGCCGTCACGGTCGCCTCCGAGCCGTATGACGACGATGCCCGGTGGACCGAGGTCCCCGACCGCACCCTTCTCACCGCCACCCGCAGCGATGTCCTCCTGACACCCCTCAAGGAGCCCAGCACGTGAGCACGTTCGCCGTCACCCGCACCCTGCCCGTCGACGCCACCGCCGCCGCCCTGCGGTCCGACGTCCTGCACGGGCTGACCTCCGACCCCAAACAGCTGCCGCCGAAGTGGTTCTACGACGCGCGCGGCAGCGAGCTGTTCGAAGAGATCACGCGGCTTCCCGAGTACTACCCGACCCGCGCCGAGCGGGAGATCCTGGTCGAGCGGGCCCCGGACATCGCCGCCGCCACCGGTGCCCGCACCCTCGTGGAACTCGGCTCCGGATCCTCCGACAAGACCCGGCACCTTCTCGACGCGCTCACCGGTCTGCGGACGTATGTGCCCGTGGACGTCAGCGAGTCGGCGCTCACCCAGGCGGGCCGTGCGCTCCTCGCCGACCACCCCGGACTCACCGTGCACGCCGTGGTCGCCGACTTCCAGAACGGCCTCGAACTCCCCGAGAGCCCGGGGCCGCGGCTGGTGGCCTTCCTCGGCGGAACGCTGGGCAATCTGCTCCCCGCCGAGCGCGCGGCCTTCCTCGGCTCCGTACGGGAGCTGCTCTCCCCCGGCGACGCACTGCTGCTCGGCACCGACCTGGTCAAGGACGAGGCCACGCTGGTCGCCGCCTACGACGACTCGGCCGGGGTCACCGCGGCCTTCAACAAGAACGTACTCGCCGTCCTCGACCGGGAGTTGGGGGCCGACTTCGACGCCGACGACTTCGACCACGTCGCGGTCTGGGACGCCGAGCACGAGTGGATCGAGATGCGGCTGCGCGCCCGTACCACTCTGACCGCCAAGATCCCGGCCCTGGACCTGGCGGTCTCCTTCGCCGCGGGCGAGGAGATGCGGACGGAGGTCTCCGCCAAGTTCCGGCAGCGGACCGTACGGGCCGAACTGGCGGCCGCGGGCCTGGCCCTGCGCCACTGGTGGACCGACGCCGCGGGCCGCTTCGCCCTGTCGCTGGCCTTCCCCGAGGACTGAGCCGCGGCTACCTGCCGGGTCCGGCCTGCTGCACCCCGTCGACGACGATGTCCGCGACGGTGTCGTAGAAGGACAGATGATCCTTGATCATGGCGACTTCGGGCAGCGGGTCCGGGTAGGCCCACACCACATCGGCCTGGACCCGGCCGGTGCCGTCCCGGTAGGACCAGTAGGAGGCGTCGCCCTTGTACGGGCAGTGGGTGTGCGAGGAGGTCGGTTCGAGCCGGTCCGTGGCCACGTCCTCCGCGGGAAGGTAATAGCGGACGGGCAGGCCGGTCTCGTACACCAGCACCGGGCGGCTGGACTCGGCCACGACCTGGCCGTCGATCTCGACCCGGACGTGCTGCGAGCCGGGGACCGCTTCAACGGTGTGCTTCAGATGCGGCACGGGATGCTCCTTCTCTTCGGCCCGTCACTCCGCAGGGGCTCCGGCGGCCGTGCGCTGTCGGGCCGTACTCCGGACAACAGCGGGCGGCGGCAGGTGATTCCGCCCGAGGCCACCGGATGGGCCGGCCCCGGCAGCACCGGGGCGGAGTGATCGCCCTGCGCGTGATCACCGGGTGTGCCGTCGGCGCCCTCGCGGTACCCGCGAACGCCGTGGGCACCGGCGCCCTGTGCACCATCGCTGTGCGCGCCATCGCCGTGGGCACCGTCAGCACGGGAGCGATCACCATGCCCGTGACCGCCCGGGGCTCCGTCTCCGTACGCGCGAACGCCGTGGCCGTCATCGCCCGGCGCCCCGCCGCCGTGGGCGTGCACGCTGTGTGCGGGGGCGCGTGCGGGGATCCCCTGTGCCTGCACGCCGTGGGCGTGCGGGCCGCTGGGGACGTCCCAGGCCTCTCCCGTAGCTGCCGTAGCCGCGCCGTGGCCCGATATCGCCGCCTCGGCGGCGCGGGCGAGGGCGCGCCGGTCGGGATACGCACCGGCGGGTATCCGCGGGAGCAGGACCAGCTCGGCCACCAGCCCGCGGGCCGCGGCCACCCGGCGCAGTGAGGCGAGCAGCGTGTCCTCGCCGACGAAGGCCGGTACGGCCGTCGGTCGCGCGTCCCGGAGGCGGTAGCGGACGACGGCCGGCTGGACGGGCGCCGAGGCGTCGATGGCGGCCTGGAACACGGCATGCCGGAAACGGCCGTGTTCCCGGCCGCACCAGGTGCTGCCCTCGGGGAAGGCCACCACGGTGGAGCCCGAGCGCAGCAGGGCGGCCATCCCCGCGACGGTCGCCGGCAGGGCCCGCAACCGGTCGCGTTCCACGAACAGCGTGCCTCCGCGGGCGGCCACTCGGCCCAGCACCGGATAGTGTCCGATCTCGCTCTTGGCCAGCATCCGGCCCGGCCGGGCGGCGGCGATCAGCGGGATGTCCAGCCAGGAGACATGGTTGGCGACGACGAGGGCCCCGGCGGCCGTGCGCGCCCCGTCTCCCCCGCTGATGCGTACGCGTACGCCGAAGGCCGCGACCAGGGCGCGCGACCAGCGGGCGGTCAGCCGGTCCCGTCGTGCCGGGGCGCACCGGCCGACCAGGGGTGCCAGCACGATTCCGCAGAGCAGGA
The DNA here is from genome assembly GCF_052245415.1 of Streptomyces sp. 8N706. NCBI lineage: Bacteria > Bacillati > Actinomycetota > Actinomycetes > Kitasatosporales > Streptomycetaceae > Streptomyces > Streptomyces sp. 8N706. The sequence goes on from NZ_JBQQBW010000060.1 coordinate 14,759, forward strand.
CGCCGAGGCCCGCGAGATACCGGGCCGCCCGGCACGGCCCCGCCACCGTCGCCACGGGGTCGGTGAGGCAGGCCGGGGGCGTGCACGGCGCGCTGGGCAGCCAGACGCTCATGTGGCCGGGGCGAGCGAGAGGAAGTGGCGGAGATAGCGCGGGTCGATGCGCTTGAGGGAGAGCAGCACGTAGAGGTCGGCCACTCCGAAGTCCGGGTCGAGGGCGGGCTCCCCGCACACCCAGGCGCCCAGGCGCACATAGCCGCGCAGCAGCGGTGGGAGCGGGGTACGGCCGGTGGGGGCGACGCCCTGGGGGTGCCAGGGCAGGTGCGGCTCGACGCGGTACTCCTCGGGCGAGAGATGCTTGGCGGACACGGTGTCCCAGACGCCTGCCGCGAGTGCCCCGCCGTCGGCCAGCGGGATCGAGCAGCAGCCGGCGAGCCAATTGTGGCCCCGCTCAGTCAGATAGCCGGCGATTCCGGCCCACATCAGGGAGATGACGGCGCCGTCACGGTGATCGGGGTGGACGCAGGAGCGGCCGACCTCCACGAGGTCGTGGCGGAGGGCGGCGTGGTTGCTGAGGTCGAACTCGCCCTCGGCGTAGAGCCGGCCGGCGACGGCGGCGCGGTCGGGCGGCATCAGCCGGTACGTACCGACGACGGTGCCCGTGTCGTCCTCCCGGACGAGCAGGTGGTCGCAGTAGGCGTCGAAGGAGTCGACGTCCAGACCGGGTTCGGTGGAGGCGAGCAGCGCCCCCATCTCCCCGGCGAACACCTCGTAGCGCAGGCGTTGCGCCGCCCTGACGTCCTGCTCGTCACGGGCGAGGGAGACCGAGTACCGGGGGCGGGTGGCGGTGGTGCCGGGGGCGGGGGCAAGCGGCGGCGAAGTCGTCATGCCTCCTTCTTGGCCGCGCGGGCTGGCCGCGACGTAGCCGTTTCGGGGAGCGCGGGTGTGCGGCGGCTGAATGCTGGGCTTCCCGGCCTGGTGCGGGGCCCGGGACCGTCTCCACCTCGCGCCTCGCCCCGGGCTGGGGCACGGTGGGTACGGAGGGTGGGGGGCCGCCTGTCAGCAGGGAGACCGCCATGACCGAACACACCTACCGGGTGACCGAAATCGTCGGATCATCGCACGAGGGAGTCGATGCCGCCATTCGTAATGGGATCCAGCGCGCCTCGCAGACCCTGCGCAATCTGGACTGGTTCGAGGTGGTCCAGGTGCGGGGAAACCTTGCGAATGGCGAGATCGAGCACTTCCAGGTGGGGCTGAAGGTCGGCTTCCGCCTGGAGGGCGACGATGACTGAGAAGTCCCCGGGAGGTATGCGTCCGATCGGGGTCTCCGTCCCGCGGGCGGCGCAACAGAACGGGCATATAAGGGTCAAAACGGGCAAGATGTGAAGGGAGTGGCGGCGGACCCCGCCGTTCGCCACGTTCCTCATGGGGAGGACTCCCGTGCCCGTAAGCCTGGAGCAGTTGCGCCGTTGCACGGTCGCCGTCGACCTCGGCGCGGCGAGGACGAGGGTGTACGTCAAGGACACCGGTCTGGTGGTCGACGAGCCGAGTGTGGCCGCGGTGAACACGCGCAGCGGCGCGCTGCTCGCCGTCGGCGAGTTGGCCGAGCGGATGACGGGCCGCACCCCCGACCACATCCGGGTGGTGCGCCCGATCTCCGGTGGCACCGTGGTGGACATCGACATGGCGCAGCGGATGCTCCGTCATCTCATCGGCGGCAAGCTCCGCAAGGCGTGGCGGCGCAAGCCCACCCTGCGGATCGCTGCCTGCACCCCGCACGACAGCGAGCCGCTCACCCAGCGCGCCGCCGTGGAGACGCTCACGGCGCTCGGGGCCCGGCGGGTGGAGCTGGTCGACACCCTCATCTGCGCGGCCGTCGGGTGCGGGCTGCCCGTCGAACAGCCCGAGGCCACGATGATCGTGGTGTGCGGCGCGGCCACCACCCAGGTCGCGGTTCTCTCGCTGGGCTCGGTCGTGGCCGCGGAGACCATCCCCGTCGGCGGCAACTCCATCGACCACGCGGTGGTCGAACACCTGCGGAACGAACACGAGTTGATGCTGCCGAGCCCGGCGGTGCGGCCCCTGCACCTCGTCCTGGGCTCGCCGGACGGTTCGGACAGCACGGAGGTGCACGGCAGGGACGTCACGACCGGACTCGCCCGCTCGGTCGTCGTGGACACCGAGGGCGTACGGCGGGCCATCGGCACCCCGTTGACGGGTGTGCTCGACGGGATCCGCTCGGTGCTCCGGCGCTGCCCGCCGGATCTGGTCGCCGATCTGTCCGACCGCGGCATCATGCTCGCCGGGGGCAGCGCGCTGCTGCCGGGGCTCGACACGATGCTCAGCCAGGCGACGGGCATGCCGGCCAACACCGCCGAGCGGCCCGACACCTGCGCGGTACGGGGCCTGGGCGCCATGCTGGAGGGCAAGGTGCGGCCGTTGCACATGGACCCGCTGGCGGGTTGACCCGCGGCACCGCCGGGCCCGGGGCCGTACCGGCGGATCGGGCCGGGCCTCGCGAAGTTCGCCGAGGCTCTCGCGAAGGAGCTGGGACCGGACACATCCCGTCATCGGCCAGGGTGTCCAGCCGCGCGCCCGCGCCCTGTCCGGTCTCCGGCCCGCCGCGTACGGAGTGGCCGGGCGCCGGAGAAGACGAGCCGGACAGTCCTTCGGGCCGAGCCGCAGCGCCGGGCCCGCGGCGGTACGGGCGGCTCCTCGTCGCCGGTGAACGCTGACACCACCGTGACACCGGGGGCGGGGCGCGTGATCCGCACCCCGCCCCCGGCACGGTTCACGGGAAGGGCGTAGCCAGGACGGCGAAGGCCAGGACGGCGAACCTCAGGTCTTGCCTTCGCGCTCCTGCGCATCCCGCAGCGCGGCCGACACCGTCGCCCAACGGGCCCGTACCACCGCGAACCCGGCCTGTTCGCAGGCCTCGCAGACGAGTTGGTCGTCGTCCACGAACATCCGGATCTCCCGGTCCCGCGCCAGCCTGCGCAGGATTTCGGGCTTCACGAACCGGGCCGGACGCCGGTCGCTGTCGCGTCGCATCAGCAGCCTGCCGTCCGGCAGCCCGTGACCGGCGAGCCAGTCCAGGCTGTCGCGGCGACAGCGCTCGGGCCGGCCCGTCACGTACACCACTTCGCACGCGCGCGCACTGTCCCGTGCCAGCGCCACGCCCTCGGCCAGCGGCGGGTCCTGCGGAGCCGCGGCGAAGAAGGCGGCCCAGTCGCGCGGACGGCGCTCCAGGAAGTGCTGGCGGTGAGCGGTGTCGGCCAGCGTCCCGTCCAGGTCGAAGACGGCGAGCGGCCGCTCCTCATCGCTCATGAGGCATCCACCAGGGACAGCGCGTGCAGCCGCTCCGGGGGCCCGGGGCGGGCGTAGTACCAGCCCTGGGCGGTGTCGCAGCCGAGGATCCGCAGATGCTCGGCCTGGGTTCCGGTCTCCACGCCCTCCACCGTAACCGCGAGGTCGAGGGTGTGGGCGAGGGAGACGACGCCCTCCACGATCTTGATGTCGACCGGATCGGCCGGGTCCTGCTGCATGCCCCGGGTGAAGGAGCGGTCGAGCTTGAGCGTACTGACCGGCATACGGCGCAGGTTGGAGAGGTTGGAGTAACCGGTGCCGAAGTCGTCCAGGGCGATGTCGACGCCCAGGTCGGCGAGTTGCCGCAACGGTCTCAGCAGTGACTCGTCCGCTCCGATCAGCGCGCTCTCGGTCACCTCCAGGCACAGCCCGCTGGGTTCGAGCCCGGCGTCCTTGAGGACGTCCACCGTGTCGCGGACCAGGCCCGGGTGGCGCAGCTGGAACGGCGAGAGGTTGACATTGACCCGCAACGGGCCCTCGCTCCGCCCGAACTGCCAGTCACGGGCCTGGCGTACGGCCTCCTCCAGCACCCAGCGGCCGAGCGGCACGATCAGCCCGGTGTGCTCCGCCAGCGGGATGAACTGGTCGGGGCCGAGGACCCCGCGCCGGGGATGGCACCAGCGCACCAATGCCTCAGCGCCGTGCACGGCACCGTCGCTGAGCCGGACGAGCGGCTGGTACTCGATGAAGAACTCGCCCCGCTCCAGGGCCATCGGGAGGCTGGTGGTCAGACCGTGCCGGGTGATGGCCACGACCTCGGCCTCGGGATCGGCCAGTTCGTAGCGGTTGCCGCCCGCCGCCTTCGCCCGGTACATCGTGATGTCGGCGCTGCGCAGCACCTCGGCAGAGCCCAGTTCCCCCGTGGGCCCGTCGACGATGCCGATGCTGCCGCGGACGGGCAGCTCGCGGCCGTCCAGCCGTACCGGTTCGGCGAGTGCGTCCAGAATGCGGCGCGCGAGGGCGGTCACGTCCTCCTGCGTCTCCGGGTCGACGATGAGGGCGACGAACTCGTCACCGCCGATCCTGGCGATCAGCTGGTCCGGAGAGGTCAGGCAGGTCTGCAGCCGGTCGGAGACGGCCACCAGCAGCTGGTCGCCGACGGCGTGCCCCAGGCTGTCGTTGACGCACTTGAACCCGTCCAGATCGAGGTAGCACAGACCGAAGCGGGCCGCTCCGCCGAGCGCCGCCTCCAGACGCTCGAAGAACAGCGTGCGATTGGGCAGCCCCGTGAGCGCGTCATGGGTGGCCTCGTACCGCAACTGCTCGTGGAGCAGCCGTCGTTCGGTGACGTCCTCCATCAGCGCCATCATGTACTGGGGCTCGCCCGCGCGGTCCCGCAGCAGCGAGACGGTGAGGTTGGTCCACAGCACGGTGCCGTCGTTGCGGTAGTACGGCTTGTCGACGCGGTAATGGTCGCGTTCGCCCCGGGCCACCTCCCGCTGGAGGTTCCACACCCCGGGTGTGTCCTCCGGGTGGCCCCAGTCGGTGACCCGACGGCTGCGCACATGGTGCTCCAGCCCTCCGAACATCTTGGTGAGCGACGTGTTGACATCGAGGATGTTCCCGTCCATGTCCGAGATCCCGATGCCGACCGAGGCGCCCTCGAAGACGGCCCGGAACCTGGCCTCGCTGGCGTGCAGGGCCTTCTCGGTTTCGGCCTGCGCCCTCAGCGCCGCCCGCGACATCGCCTCCTGCTCGCCGAGCGTGCGCTCCCGCAACGCCCGCGCGAAGCCGGCCGCCATGGAGTGCTGGAGCCTCACAGAGCGGGCGCGGCTCTCCTCGGTCGGCATCGGGTCGTCGGCCGAGCAGCAGTACAGCACCAGATACGAGTCGACGACGCCGAGGGAGTGGGGCAGGGCACTGGGGTCGGTGCAGTGGGCGTCGACCAGCGCGGACCCGACCGCGAGCGCGGGGCTGGGGTCGAACGGCCGCGCTTGGAGCGCCTCACTGAGGGTGCGGGCCAGCGGGACCAGATACTCCTCGAACTCCGCGCGTGTCATCGACGTCGCGGTGGCCGGATATATGGCGCGGCTCCATATTCTCGCGAACCGCCGCAGCCGGCCCTCCGGCCCGTCCTGCGGGCCGTCTCCTTCCCGGTTCCCGGCTACCCCGGGGGGTCTGGTCACGCCTTGCGTCCTACGCCGGCGAAACCGGTGAAGACGACCGGGTCCTCGTGCTCGGGCGGGCTGTCCGGACGCCAGTTGGGCATGGCGGCCAGACCGGGGTCGACCAGTTCGAAGCCGTCGAAGAACCGCTCGATCCCGGCACGGGATCGCATGATCAACGGTGCACTCGCCTTCCGGTACAGCTCTTCCACCCGGTCCCCCTGGTCGGAGGAGGTGGGGCCGCCTTCGGTCGACGCATGGGTCAGCACCAGGACGCTGCCGGGGGCGAGGGCGTCCCGCAGTTCGGCGACCGCGCCCCAGGGGTCCTCCTCCTCGACCATGAAGTGCAGCACGGCGATCAGCAGCAGCCCCACCGGCCGGTCGAGATCCAGGAGTTGGCTCACTTGGGGGCTCTCCAGGATGCTCCGCGGCTTGCGCAGATCGGCCGCGGCGATGCCCGCGTGGGCGTTGCCCTCCAGTACGGCCCGGCTGTGGGCCACGGCGACCGGGTCGTTGTCGACGTAGACGACCCGCGCACCGGGGCTGGCCGTCTGAGCCACTTCGTGGACATTGCCGAAGGTGGGTATGCCGGAGCCGATGTCGAGGAACTGAGTGATGCCGGAGTCCACCGCGTACCGTACGGCGCGGCGCATGAATGCCCGGTTCGCTTGCATGATCTTGGGAAGGCCCGGCATGATCTCGATTGCTTTTCGGGCGGCTTCCCGGTCGACCTCGAAGTTGTGTGAGCCGCCCAGGTAGTAGTCGTAGATCCGGGATACGCTCGGCACGGAAAGGTCGATGCCCTGGGGGGCCCAGGAGGGGCGCTCCATCAATGGTCTCCAGCTCGTCAGCATGGTTGGTCCGGCCATGTTCATGCCGGTGTCTGAGCTGAGGCTACTGACCGCCCGTGAACAGGGGAACCTCAAACGGAAATCTTCGGTCCGTTCTTGTCACAGACCACAGGCATGTGCGCCGGGCGCGAATGTGGTATTGCGCCCCGCGCGCAGGGGGCGTGCGACAGTCCTCCGCCTTAACGGAGTTCCAACGCCTCGCCAGGGCCCGGCACTTGGACCGACCGGTGGCGGGCAATGCCGCTGCGCGTGTTTCGTTCGAGGGGCCGGATGCCCAGGTGGTACGCCTTCCCGGGCGCGGATTCCACGTCCAACTGTTATGCCGGGCCCCGATGCTGAAGTCCCGCCACCGAAGTGGTCGATCATTAAACCATTCCAGGAAGTCGTCCGGCCTCCCAGACCGGCCTCTTCCCTGGCGGATTGATCCACTCGAAGGCTTCCCGGGTATGGACGAGGCGGGAAAGGGGCCGCCTTCGCGCTCTGCCGGAGCCCCGCATTTCCCGAGGTAACAGGCGACTTCGCCGGTACGCGTCGTGAATGCGGCAGGGCGATGCCGCGCCGACGGCAGTACGCGTTGGGACGCGTACCAAACACGGCGCGCCGTAGATCCATCCGACGGAGGGAATCTCCCGCGCATCGTGGCTGAAAGGCGTGGGAGCGACACAGGATCTCCGGCGTGAACGTCGCATGGCATCGAGCCGGAGTCGTTGTCGCCGGCGCAGGCCTCGGGGTGGCGGGGGCTGTGGGGTTCGTGGGGAGTTTCGAACGGCCCGCGGCCGCCTGGGAGAAGCCCACCCCGCACATCACCATGCCTGCCTGGGGCGTCCCCGGAGTACGGGCGAGGAGCCCTGCGGCGAGGGGGCCTGGGGCGACGGGCCCTCGGGCGGCTGCCCGCCGGGCGACGCCCCCCGCCTGGACGGGACCCAAGGTACGGGTCACCGCGTCCGCGGGGCACTCCGTCGCCGAAGTGGAGATCTGCCCCGGGTCCGTGCACCACCTGGTCGCGTCCGCCGGTCCCGGCGGCGCGGTCGCCAGGATCACCTGTCCCAAGGCGCCACCGGCAGCGCCCCCGGCTCCGCGCCCCGAACCGCCCGCACCGAAGCCGCCGGCACCCCGCCCCGCCGCGCCATCTCCCCCGGCTCGCCCGGCACCGCCGTCGCCGCCCCCGCCGCCTGACCCGACGCCCCCACCAAGGCCCGCACCGAGGCCGCCGAGCCCGCCTGCCCCGTCGCCCAAGGCCTCGTCCTCGCCGGAGCCTTCACCGGTCGCCCTGCTGGCGCGGCCCTACCGCAAGCCCGCCCGGGAGAAGCCGGAGGACGGATCCTCGGTGGTCGTCTTCACCCTGCTGATCACCGCACCCGCCGTACTGGCCGCGGCCGCGCTGCGACCGCGCTCCCGCCGTTCATGACGGGCTTTCCCACCCGCTTCCCCGACCCGCTCCCCTTTCGGACCCGCTGTCCCGACCCGGCCGACCCGACCTACGGAGGACCTCATGCCCGGATGGCTGGTGCTGACCTTCGCGATGGCCGCCGCGTGCACCGTCGTACTCACGATCGTGCTGCTCAACCAGCGCCGCGTCAGGGATGACGACGACCCTTCGGCAACCCCGGATGTCCTCGAGTACATGACGATGATGATCGGCGTGGTCTACGCGATCGTGCTCGGACTGGCCATCGCGGGCGTCTGGGAGGCCCGGGGCGCGGCAGCGGACGGAGTGCGGACCGAAGCCCAGGCGCTGCACGAGGTGAGCGCCCGCGCCGGGGTGTATCCGGCGGCCGTCCGCCACCGGATCCGTCAGGACATCGACGCGTACGTGGGACATGTGGTCACCCGGGAGTGGCCGTACATGGCCGAGCACGGCGCGCTCACCGACCGCGGTACCGCCCTGATCGCCCGGGTCCGGCACGATGTATCCGGCCGTGTCCCGCGCACCGAACTGGAGAGCCAGGCCTACCAGCCCATGGTCGACCAGGTGGCCGCCGCCGACGACGCGCGGGGCGCACGGGCGTCGAACGCGGGCGCGACCATGCCGGGGGTGGTGTGGTTCGGCCTCATCACCGGTGCGCTGGTGACCATCGGGATGATCTTCGTTCTGCAGATCCGCCGCTCCGGGCGCGAGCTGCTGCTGGCCGGTCTGTTCAGCGCGCTCATCGCGTTCCTGCTCTTCCTGATCTGGTACTTCGACGCACCACTGGGCCGGGGGACCGCGGACGCGGCCAGTCCCTTCCTGGATCTCTTCCCCGGGGCGGTCAAGGGAAGGTGACACGGCGTCGGGGCGGACCACCCGGAGGGCAATGCCGCGGGGAGGTGCTCGGAGGACAAGGGTGTCGGGACGAGTCCGGAGCCCCAAGGGCGTCGGGGCAGCGGCGACGCGGGCGGGATCCGGATGACCGTCGACATGCTGCGGACCGCGGGCGCCCCCGTGGACACCCCCGAGGCCGACGGCGAGCCCGCCGCAGAGCCCGGGAGGGCAACGCCCCGGGAAACGGGCCCACAGGGCACCCGCGGTGGTACGGCACGGGAGGACGACGCCGTCGGGCTCACGGCCGATGTCGCGGCGGGCTGACGGGGAGTGACACGGCGTCGGTGGCGGGAGACCACGGTCACCCGCTCGGCCCCCACCAGCGGGCAGCCTCGCCCCGGCACCTGTTCGCTCGTCATGAGGCGCGGCCCCTGCCGACTTCACGGAACCGTCTCCGTGACCGCGCCATGGGGAGCCCGCCATGCGCCCACGCCACCTCCTCGCCGGTGGAGCCCTGGCCGCGGCCGTCGGCCTGGGCACAGCGGGCCCCGCCCATCCCTCAGCTCCTACAGATCCCTCGGGCCCCTCGGGCTCGTCAGGCCCCTCGAGAGGGCAGCCGGTGGTCATCGAGCCGAACCCGGCTCCGGCGGGCAGCCTGATCTCCGTGTTCGACGGGGGCAACTGCGGCGGTTCCCGGGGGCTGGTCACCTTCCGGGACGGCGATGCCCCCGCGAAGGTCCCCAGCGTCCGGCTCACCCCGCTGCGTGACCGGGTGGGGGGCGCGAGCACGGTGCCCCTGCACACCGAGCCCGGGTCGTACACGGTCTCCCTGATGTGTCACGACGACAGCGGGACGGTCCGGGGCCCGTTCACCGGCACCCTACGAGTCGTCGCGGGCCACCGGCCCGACCACCCCCGGGGCGCCACGCAGGCGGGCCTGGGCGGCAGCGCCGCGGTCGACGCCCGCGAAGCGGGCATGGGCGCCGCGCTCGTGGCCGCCGCCGTCTCCGGCGCCGTGCTGCTGCACCGTGGACGTGCGCGGCGTGGCCGGGGCTGACACCGGCGGGAGGGCGGCGCGGACATGGGCGGGCCGGCGGACAGGGACGGGAGCGCGGACAGGCGGAGGACGGACACGGGCGTGAGCCGGGCCAAGGCCGGGAGGACGGACCGGGGCGGAAGGACGAACCGGGGCGGTCCGGAGCCGGAGAGCACGGGGCGCTGGGGCACCGCGGCCGTGATCACCGCACTGCTGGCAGGCGCCTGGTTGCTGGGCGGCGCCCAGGACCCGCCGCCCCAGCCCTCCGCGTCGGAAGCCGCGGCCGGGCAGGGCCCCGCGGGCCCGGACCGCCTCCCGGGCGCGCCGATGAGCCATGCGGAGCCCGTGCGCGTACGGATCCCCGCCATCGGCGTCAGCGCACCCGTGGTCCGGCTGTCCCTGGACGCCTCGGGGCGGCTGCAGACCCCGCCCGCCGGGCGCGGCAATCTGGCGGGCTGGTACGCGGACGGCCCGTCGCCCGGCCAGCGCGGGAACGCCGTGATGGCCGGTCATGTCGACACCGCCCGCGGGCGGGCGGTCTTCTTCGCTCTCGGCTCCCTGCGCCGGAACCACACGATCGAGGTGGACCGGGCCGACGGCAGCCGGGCGGTGTTCGCGGTCGACGCCGTGGAGATCCACTCCAAGGACCACTTTCCGGACCGCCGGGTCTACGGCCCGACCACCCGCCCGGAGCTCCGCCTGATCACCTGCGGCGGAGCCTTCTCCCGGACGTCCGGCTACCAGGCCAACGTGGTCGTCTACGCACACCTGGTGAGGCCCGGCCGGTCCACCGAGGCCGGGCCCGGATAGCCTCGCCGGTGTGGACGACAAGGTGCCCGCGCCGTTCGAGCGCGGAACGGACGGCCCCAAAGTGATCGTCGCCGGAGTGGACGGCTCCGAGTCCTCGTGGCGTGCTGCCGCGTACGCATCGGGACTGGCACGGCGGCAGAACGCACTGCTCGCGATCGTGTACGTACAGCCGGTCCTCGCCGCGGGGGCGGCACTGGGCGGCCCGGTCGTGGAGACGACCACGGAGGTCGCCGAGGAGCTGATGGCCGAGATCAGAGCCGCCGCCGAGCGGCTGCGCGGCATCTACGACGTGCGCTGGGAGTTTCACACCTTCCGCGGCGACCCCTTCAGCGGACTGGTGCGGGCGGCGGACGAACTCAGGGCGGACGCCGTGGTGGTCGGCGCCTCCGAGCAGGCCGGGCACCGCATCATCGGATCGGTCGCGGTCCGTCTGGTGAAGGCCGGCCGCTGGCCGGTCACCGTCGTCCCGTAGAACGTCCGGCTACCACGACGTCTCGCGGACCGTGGCCTTGTCCTCGGGCTCCGTGGTCGCGGTGATCACGGACTCCCGGCGGTCGCCGGAGAACGTCACACTCAGCGTGGTGGGCTCGGTCTGGGACGTACGGACCGTGAAGCCGCGGGTCGGGATGGCGGAGACCAGGCACACCCCGTCGCTGCCGAAGCGTACGGAGGCCTGCCCTCCGACGGACTGGATGGTGTGCACTCCCGAGCCGCCCTCACCGCAGTCGCCGCCCCCCGCCGTCGGGCCCGCGCCGCCCGGGCCGGGCTTCGCCGTTTTCGAGGGCGCAGGGGTGGGCCGGGGCGTCCTGCTCGTGGCGGACGGCCTCGGAGAGGGCTTGGAAGTCGGCTTACCGATGCTCGGGGACCGGCTCGGCTTCGGGGGCTTGCTCGGCCGGTGCGTCTGCCCGGACGGCGAGGCGAAGACCGTCGGCGCCGAGCGCGCCACCGGTGGGGTCGGCTTGGTCGATCCCACCACGAAATGGACCGTGAGAATCACCGCCGTGACGCTGACGGCGGTGCAGGACAGCCATATGAGCAGGTAGCGCAGGTACCGGGACACGACACCATACTGGCGGACCGGCTACCGTGCTGGGTCATGGCATCCGTGCTTCTCGTCGAGGACGACCCCGTGATACGCAGCGCACTGATCGAAGTGCTCTCGGCTCACGGCCATGTGGTGCACAGTGCGTCGCAGGGGTTCGAGGCGCTGCGCGAGGTGACGCAGCGGCCGCCGGACGTCGTCGTGCTGGATCTCGGGCTGCCGGATCTGGACGGCACGGACGTGCTGCGGATGCTGCGAGGAATCTCACAGGTCCCCGTGGTGGTCGCCACCGCCCGGGACGACGACGCCGAAGTGATCAAACTGCTCAACGCGGGCGCCGACGACTATGTGGTCAAGCCGTTCTCCGGCGGGCAGCTCGCCGCCCGTCTCGGCGCGGTGCTGCGGCGTACGGCCCCGCCCGCAGCGGTGCCGTATCCCGCGGGCGGGGCCGAGCAGGCCGGCGCAGTCCCGGCGGCGGCGCACCGGGCACTCCAGGTCGGGGAGCTGGTGGTCGACCCCGCGGCCCGTACGGCGCATCTGGCAGGGCAGGAACTGCGGCTGACGCGGCGGGAGTTCGATCTGCTGGCCTATCTGGCGGCCCACGCCGACCAGGTGGTCTCGCGGCGGCGGATCCTCGCCGACGTCTGGCGCCAGCCGTATGTCGAGGACCAGACCATCGACGTCCATCTTTCGGCGCTGCGCCGCAAACTCGGCGAGCGTGCGGCGCAGCCCCGCTATCTGCACACCGTGCGGGGCATCGGGATCAAGCTGGTGGCGCCGAGATGAGACGCGCTCTCGCCGGGGTCGCGCTCGCGGTGACCTCCATGGTGGCGCTCTCCTTCCTGATACCGCTCGCCCTGCTCGTCCAGTCCGAGGCACGCGGCCGGGCGACGACGGAGGCCGAGCAGCGGGCCGCCGCGCTGGCTCCCGTGCTCGCGCTGACCACCCGGCCCTCCGATGTGCAGCAGGCCGTATCGGGTCTGGACGCCGGGGACCGGCTGGGGGTGCACCTTCCGGGCGGCGACGTCATCGGGGCGGAGCACGCCCCGGAGGCCGGCCTGGACCGGGCCGAGCGGGAGCGGGAGACGCTGGCCCTCGGCACGGCCGACGGATGGGTCTACCTCCAGCCCGTGATCCTGGCCAAGAACAGGGTCGCCGTGGTCGAGTCCTTCGTACCGCGCTCGGACCTCGACCGGGGGGTCGCGCTGTCCTGGGTCGTCATGTCGCTGCTGGCGGTGGGGCTGGTCGGTGGATCGGTGGTCGTCGCCGACCGGCTGGGGGCCCGGGTCGTACGGTCCTCGCGGAGCCTGTCGCAGGCCTCGAACGCCCTGGGGGCGGGCGATCTGGAGGTGCGGGTCGAACCGGCGGGGCCGCCGGAGCTCCAGGAGGCGGGCACCGCGTTCAACTCGATGGCGGACCGGGTCGTACAGCTGCTGGCGATGGAGCGCGAACTGGTCGCCGATCTGTCGCACCGGCTCCGGACACCGCTGACCGCACTGCATCTGGAGGCCGAGCGGATCGGTTCGGCTCCCGGCGCGGAACGGCTCACCGCCGCGATCACCCAGCTGGAGACCGAGCTGGACTCGATCATCTCCGCCGCGCGGACACCGCTCGCTGTCGGGCCGCTGGGGGCTGCCACCGACCTCCGGGAGCGGCAGCGCGCCACCGCCCCGGGCGGGCCCGACGAGCGGTGCGAGGTCTCGGGGGTGGTCCGGGCGCGGGTGGAGTTCTGGTCGGTGCTGGCCGAGCAGCAGGGGCGCTCCTGCAGGCTCTACGCCACGGCCGAACCCACTCCGGTCCGGCTGCCGTACGACGATCTCGCGGCGGTCGTCGACGCGCTGATCGGCAATGTCTTCCAGCACACGCCCGAGGGGACGGCGTTCGCCGTACGCGTGGAGCGCACGGCTCAGGCGGTGGTTCTCGCGGTGGACGACGCCGGCCCGGGCATCGCGGACCCGGGCCTGGCGCTCGCCCGGGGCGTGAGCGTCGGCGGCTCGACGGGCCTGGGGTTGGACATCGCGCACCGCGCCACCCGGGCCACGCGCGGGCACGTACGGATCACTCGCGGCCCGATGGGCGGCGCGCAGGTGCAGGTGACGCTGGGTCTGGCGGCCGAGACGAAACGGGGGCTGGGCCGCTCGTCACGGCGCACCCGGCGGTCGTCCCCGTCCCAGCTGTCCCGGGCCCGCGAACCCCGCCCGGACTGAGCCCTCCCCGGCCGGGGAGCGCCGCACGGCCGGGGCGCCCCCGCGGGCCCCTTTCGTGTGTCACGCGGGCGACCGGACGCCCCGCACGGAGACGCCGGACCAGCGTCCGCCGCCCGGAACGGCCAGGCGGGCATGACGGTGGGACACGAAGACCTTCGCTGTGCGGTGGACACCTCCACCGCATGGGAGGTCTTCGCCATGGATCAAGCCCGCCCCGCGTCAACCACGCTCGTGATCAAGAGACCTGGTCCTGTGACCGGGAAGGTTTGCCGCCCGGTCACAGCACTAGCGGCTGGTGCCGAAGTCCTGGGTCCACCAGGGGCCGCCGTCGCCCTCGTGAAAGCCGACGCCCAGCTCCTTGAAGTTGCAGTTGAGTATGTTCGCGCGGTGGCCCGAGCTGTTCATCCAGGCGTCCATGACCGCTTCGGCGTCCGGCTGCCCCTGGGCTATGTTCTCGCCTATCGCGGACCAGGAGTAGCCCTCCCGCTCCACACGGTCGGTCATGGAGGAGCCGTCCGGTCCGGTGTGGGACATCACCCCGGACTCGGCCATGACATCGCTGTACTTCTCGGCGGCGGCCGACAGTTTCGCGTTGGCGGTGAGGGGGCTGCAGCCCGCCGACGCCCGCTCCTTGTTGACCAGCTGGAGAATCCGGGCCGCCTCACCGGTCGCGGCGGCCGGGGCCTTGGTGACGACCGGGTCCCGCCGGGGCTCCGCCGTGACGGACCGGGTGGCACTCGGCTCCGGGGCCGCCCGGGTCGCCTTCTGCACCGTACGCCGCGGGCTCGGCTTGGCCGAGGCCTTCTTCCGCCGCTCCGACGGGCTCTTGGACGCCGTCGGGGAGGCGCTGGTCGGCTCCGCTTCCTCGGCCATGGGGGACGCCGAGGACGCGGGGCCGCCCGTCGCGGGCCGTGCTTCGGCCACCGGTGCCTCCTCACCACCGGGGGCCACCATCGCCGCCGCGGTGCCGACGCCCGCGACGACCGTGAGCGCGCCGGCTGCCAGTGCCAGCCGCCGGAGCGGCAGTCCGGCCGCGCGGTCGGTACGCCGGTGGGAGGTCGGGCGTCTGCCCTGGCGGGAGCTCATGGTGGTCGTTCCTCCGGGGGTTCTGCGGGGGTGCCGGTTGGTCATCGGCCGACCTCGCCGAGCCTAGGGGGCCACTCCGGTCGGATCATCGTTCGAACGAGATCTTCAAGAACCCATAAGACTTCGCTCAGACATGGCTTCGGATCACCGCCCGCACTTTCCCGGAACGGCGTCCACCCGTCCCCGTACGGCTGCGCGACGATGAACGGCCGTCAGCTGTCGACGGAGAGGGCATCGCATGGCCGGGCTCCGGAGAGCACAGGGCGCCCCGCGCCGGGAGGCGGTCGAGCACATCACGGGGGCCGAAGGCGGTGCGGGCCAACGGCTCGACCGGGCCCCGGGGTTGTGACAGCCCACCGCCATCCACGGGCGCGGGTCTGCGGGTGCGCCGGGGCCTCGGCGTCGGCGGCATCATCGGCGTCGGCGTCGGCGTCGGCGTCGGCGGCATCATCGGCGCCCTATCTTCACCCCGGCCGGGACCGTCGCCCATGGCGCCGCCACTCCGGACCGGCGAGCGCGGAGCGGTCCGCCGAAGGCGGCACCGAGAACCGGACCTGGAGGCCGGGGCCCGGGACCCGGGATCCGGCTCGGTTCCGCTTACTTCAGGAGGCGGGACATACGGCGGTCCGCGAGCGGTTTGCCGCCCGTCTGGCAGGTGGGGCAGTACTGGAGCGAGGAGTCGCTGAAGGACACCTCGCGGATCGTGTCCCCGCAGACGGGGCACGGCTCGCCGGTGCGGCCGTGCACCCGCAGCCCGCTCTTCTTCTCGGCCTTCAGCTTTCCGGCCGCCAGCCCGTGGGACCGCTCGACCGCCTCGCGCAGGGTCGTCCCCACAGCCTCGTACAGCCGCGCCGTCTCCTCCCCGTCCAGGCTCGCCGCGAGCTTGAACGGGGACATCCGCGCCACATGCAGGATCTCGTCCGAGTAGGCGTTCCCGATTCCGGCGAGCACGCTCTGGTCGCGGAGCACCCCCTTGATCTGGCGGCGCTCGTCACGCAGCAGCCCGGCGAACGCCTCCTCGGTGAAGTCACCGGCGAGCGGGTCGATGCCGAGCCGGGCGATACCCGGCACCTCGGCGGGGTCGTGCACGACATGGACGGCGAGGCGCTTCTGCGTGCCCGCCTCGGTCAGGTCGAAGCCGGTCCCCTCGGGCTCGGCCAGGTGCAGCCGCAGCGCCAGCGGGCCCTTGCCCCGGCGGGGCGGGGCCGCCGGCAGGTTCTCCCGCCACTGCAGCCAGCCCGCCCGGGCCAGGTGGACGACCAGATGCAGTCCGTCGGCAGTCAGATCGAGGAACTTCCCATGGCGCCGGGCGGCGGTGAAGGTCAGCCCCTCGAGCGCGGTGACCGGCGGGTCGTAGGTCTTGAGGACGCTGACCGCCACAGGCTGCACCCGGGCGACCGACCGGCCCACGAGATGCTCGGCGAGGAACCCGGTGAGAGCTTCGACCTCCGGCAGTTCCGGCATGCCCCCAGTCTGCCCCAGCACCGCCCGAGCCGTGCGGATCAAACGGCCGTACGGATGCGGCGGAGGCGGGCGGCCGGGCGGTCGCGCCGCACAGATCCGGCCGGCCGTACGGGATCCCGCGGAGATCAGGCGCAGCGTAGGGACGCCGCGGGAGTCAGGGGCACCGTACCGATGCCGCAGAGATCAGGGGCGCCGTACGGACGCCGCGCGGGAGTCAGGGGCACCGTACCGATGCCGCGGAGATCAGGACCGCCGGAGCACCGGGGTCTCCGGCGCGGCGTTCTCCAGGGGGACGGCGTCGGAGCGCACCAGACCGAGCTGTACGGCCTGGCGCGGGAGCACCGCGTCCAGCAGCCAGTCGGCCCCGACCCGCACCCGGTTTCCGGGCATGGCCATCAGGTGGTAGCCACGGGTCACCGTCTTGGCGAGGGGGCCGGACATCGCTACCCCCAGAGGGTTCGCCGCCGCCTTGAATCCGCCGAGGTCGACAACGAAGCCCAGGTCACGGTGTTCGTACGGGCGGCGCTCGCCATGCCCGAAGGAGGCGGCGATATTGTGCGCGGCCCTCTTGCCCTGGCGGGCCGCGTGCTGGGCGGTCATCGGGGTGATCTTGCCGGGCTTGGTGAGGTCGGGCACCGCCGCGGCATCACCGCAGGCGAACACCTCCGGGTGGCCGGGGACGGTGAGGTACTCGTCGACGACCAGCCGCCCCCTCTCCGTCGGCAGCCCCAGGTCCTCGACGAGCGGGTCGGGGCGTACGCCGACACACCAGACGAGCGTGCGGCTGGGCACGAACCGGCCGTCGGTGAGGTGCACCCCCTCCTTGGTCGCCTCCTCCACCGAGGTGCCCGTACCCACCTCCACTCCGCGCCCGGTCAGCACCCGGGTAGCGGTCTCGGACATGTGCTCGGCCAGTTCGGGCAGCACCCGCGGCGCCACGTCGAGAAGCAGCCAGCGCGGTGGCTCCTGGAGACGGAGCTCCGGGTGCTGACGGGCGAGCTCGTCGGTGAACAGCTTGCCGTTGGCGGCCACCTCGGTGCCGGTGTAACCCGCGCCGACGACGACGAACGTGCAGCGTGCGGCGCGCTCCTGGGCGTCGTCGCTCGCACCGGCCAGCTCGATCTGGCGGGTGATGTGATCCCGCAGATACAGCGCCTCGGGCATCCCGCGGAATCCGTGGGCGTGCTCGGTGACACCGGGGACGGGCAGCAGCTTGTTCACACTGCCCGCCGCGAGGACCAGCCGGTCGTAGCCGACCTCGAGGTGGCTGCCCTCGGGATCGGTGACGCCGACGCGGCGCCGGTCGAGGTCGACCCAGTCGGCCGTGCCGAGGACGAGCCGGGCCTCCGGCAGGGTTCCGACGAGCGACACCGACACGCGGCGGGGCTCGAGGATGCCGGTCGCCACCTCGGGCAGCAGCGGTACGTAAAGAAAGTAGTCGGTGGGGTTGACCAGGACGATCTCCGCCGCCCCCCGGGCAAGGCGGGCCAGCGTACGAGCGGTCTGGTATCCGGCGAAGCCGGCTCCGATGATCACGATGCGCGGTCGGCTCATGTTCATTCCCCAGCGGATCGACATGGACGGTTCCGCGGCTCCGGGTTCCCTCTTCCTCCACGCCGAATCACCCGGGGGCCTCATCCGGTCACCCAGGGGGTCTCATCCGGCCGGTATCCCGACCCGGGCGGCATGAAGTGCGCAGTCCAGGGCGTGCGTTCACTGTGGGCACGGACGCCCCGGGAGATGGTCCGGTCCGTGGCATGGCCGAGGCAGCCCGTGGGGCGCCCGTCCTCGCGGTGCCCCGCGGCATGGCGCGGCACGCTTCCGGGTGCCCCAACTCGCGGAGAGCGGCCGATCCTTGACTTGCCACCGCCGGCCAGCCAGCCTGACAGGCTCTGACAACGTTGTCTCACCTCGGGTGGAGGCCGTTCATGGCAAGGACCCAGCGCAGCGGAAGCCGCGCGCAGCGGCGTACGCGCCCAGCCCCGGTCGGGGGCGCCCGCCCTGTCCGGGCCGCCGTCGCTGTGGCCCTGCTCGCCGCGGTCCTCACCGCCCCCGCCGCGGCGGATGCCGACCATGGCCGCCGCGGCGGGCTCACCGATCTCGTCAACCCCTTCATCGGCACCCGTGACGACGGGAATGTGTTCCCCGGCGCCACGGTCCCCTTCGGGATGGTCCAGCTCTCCCCCGACACGGGCCACACCACCGGATACGACTGGGACGACTCCCGTATCCGAGGTTTCTCGTCCGTCCATCTGGCCGGTGCCGGCTGCGGCATCGGCGGCGATCTTCCCGTCATGCCCACCACGGGGAACATCACCGCCACCGACAACGCGGACTACGCCTCCGCGTTCACCCATGACGAGGAGACCGCCTCGCCCGGTTACTACAAGGTCCGCCTGGCCGGATACGGCGGGATCACCTCCGAGCTGAGCGCCACCGAGCACACCGGCCGCCACCGCTACACCTTCCCCTCCACCCGCAAGGCCAATGTGCTGCTCAACACGGGCCAGGCGCTGCACAAGGTCACCGACAGCCGGATCCGGATCCTGGACGAGCGCACGGTCGCCGCCAGCATCACCGGCAACGGTTTCTGCAAGAAGACCGAGCCGTACACGGTCCACACCATCACCCGCTTCGACCGGCCGTTCGCCTCGTACGGCACCTGGACAGGCGACGAGGTCACCGCCGGCAGCGACTCCTCCGCGGGCTCCGGACGCCGTGGCGGGTACGTCCGCTTCGACACCACCGGCGGAGACCGCGATGTGGAGGCCACCACCGCCATCAGCTACGTCGACCCGGTGGGTGCGTCCCGGAACCTGGACGCGGAGGGGCAGGGCTCCTTCGACATGGCGACGGCCGCGGCGCGGGGCGCCTGGGAGGAGAGGCTCGCGCAGGTCCGGGTGCGGGGCGGCGGCGAGGAGCGGCGGCGCACCTTCTACTCCGCCCTCTACCGGGCCCTGCTCCACCCCAACACCGGTCAGGACGTCGACGGCCGTTACACCGGCTGGGACGGGGAGGCGCACCGTGCGGAGGGCTTCACTTACTACCAGAACTGGTCGCTGTGGGACAGCTATCGCACCCAGGCGCAGCTGCTCGCCCTGCTCGCCCCGCAGGAGCTGCGGGACATGGCGCTGTCGTTGCTGACGGTGGACGAGCAGGGCGGCTGGCTCCCCAAGTGGGGCTACGGCCCGGTCGAGACGAACATCATGACCGGCGACCCGGTGACGCCGTTCCTCACCAACGCCTACCGGCAGGGCCTGCTGACGGGCCATGAGGAGAGGACCTACCGCGCTCTGGTGAAGAACGCGGACGGGGTGCCGCCGGTGGACTCCCCGTACGTCGGCCGGGAGGGCAACCGCGAGTATCTCGCGCAGGGCTTCGTCCCCCATCTGCCGAAGCGGGCGAAGCGGAAGCCGGGGGACTCCGACTATCACCACGGCGGCTCCGCGACCCTGGAGTACGCGCTCGCCGACGCCGCGCTGGCCGGGATGGCACGGGAGCTGGGGCACGGGGCGGACGCCGGGCGCTATGCCACCCGTGCACAGAACTACCGCAAGGTCTTCGACCCGTCCACGGGCTTCTTCCGCCCGCGCGATGACAAGGGCGCGTTCACCGGTCCCGCCGATCCCGCGCAGGGCAAGGGATTCCACGAGGGCACGTCCTGGCAGTACACCTGGCTGGTGCCGCAGGATCTGCCCGGTCTGGTCTCCCTGCTGGGAGGCCGGGCGGCGACGGAGCGGCGGCTCGACTCCTTCTTCGCCTACGACCAGCTGCGCTCGGACCCGGCGGGCACGGCACGCGAGCGGTGGGTCAGCGGCGCGTACGACTACTACACCGCGGACAAGTACAACCCGCGGAACGAGACGGACCTCCACGCCCCGTACACCTACCTGTGGACGGGGAAGCCCTGGAGGACGACGGAGGTGGTCGATGCGGCGTCGACTCTCTTCACGGACGCTCCCGACGGCGTCACGGGCAACGAGGACCTGGGCGCCATGTCGTCGTGGCTGGTGCTCTCCTCGCTGGGCGTGTACCCGGTCTTTCCGGGCACGGACGTCTGGGGGCTGTCGACACCGGCCTTCGACCGGGTGGACCTTGCGTTGGACCGCCGCTGGTATCCCCGCGGCAGCTTCCGGATCTCGGCACCGGGCGCCGGTGACCGGCGCTACGTGCAGTCGGTGAGCGCGGGCGGCAGGGACCTGGCGCGTACCTGGATCAGGACGGAGGACATCCGGGCGGGGCGGGATCTGTCCTTCCGCGTCGGCGCCCGGCCGTCGCGCTGGGGCACAGACGCGGGTGATGCCCCACCGAGCGGCCCCTGAGCCGCCCGCGGCGCGGGCGGCGGGCGAGGGTCTCTGCCCGGAGGTGGCGGTGGTGGTGGCTCCTGGGCGGCGGTTGACTGTCGGCCCGCCTCCGAGCCGGAGGACCGGGCGGCGGCCGGCGGGTCACGACGCCGGTGGCCACGCAGCTCAAGGCCCGCCAGCAGCGCCGGCGCAGCCTCACACCGTCGTATGGCGGCCCCCTGTCGTATGGCGGCCCCCCTGGCCGGAGGACCGGGAGCCGCCCGGCGGGTACGACCCGTGGCCGGGAGGGTCACGGCCAGGGCGGCAACGGCGCCGCCGCCTGTCGTCGTCGGCGCGCCCTATCGGTAGGTGTCCCTCCGGTGGGCCGTGCGGGTGGCGTTGAGGGCGTCGACGGCGCCTCGCGCGTCCCCGATCGTGGTGTAGTCGACGGCGACGAAGGTGACCGGCCGGCCACGCTCCCGCTCACAGGCGCGAACCCGCTCCAGCACCCGGCGGCGGCTGTTGACCTCGCCGGCGTCGAGCCGGCTTCCGCCGCCCACGGTGACGAAGTGGTTGAGCAGGAACAGCCGCTTGTCCCTTCCGCCGCGGTTGGGCGCGCAGGACATGTCCCGCGGGCTGCTGAAGGAGTACGGCGTCTCCATGCCGTACCGGTAGAAGTTGCGGTACCAGGGTGCGGGACCGTCGGACCGCTCGGCGAAGACCACCAGGCGCCGGCCGCTGTCGACCATCTCGCCCAGCGTCGGCCACGGCCGGCGGGGGTCGCTGTCCGGCACGTACAGCAGGTGCTCCAGGCCCGCCTCGTGGAAGGCTCGCGCGGTGTCCTCGCCGCTGATGCCGTCCTGGACGATCAGCGTGACGATCTCGCCCGGATGGGCCTCCAGCCAGGCGCCGACCTTCCGGAGCGCGGGGACGAGCGCGACGGCTCCGCCGCGGCAGACCGAGTGGCACAGCCACAGACCGCCGCGCGGCGGATTGATGCGGCCGAGAAGGCGGGAGAGGTCGGCCTCCGTGTCGGGGAGGACGCCCGATTCCCGTAGCTGCTCGGCGACTTCGCCGGGTGTCTCCCAGGTGTGGGTGTCGATGAGGAGCGCGCGTACGCCTGCGTCGAGCTGGCCGGTGATGCCAGGGTCCTGGAGCGGGCCGATGAAGCGGTCCTCGGTGGTCGACATGGCGTTGTGCGCGGCGAGTTGGGCCACTTCGTCGTACCGCCGGTCGCACAGGGTGGCGTATCCCTGGCAACGGCGTGGTACGGAACCGCCGATCGCCGCGGGCGCGAGCGCCGCCCCGGAGGCTGCGATCACGGCGACGCCCGCCGTCACGGCCCACACCCGCGGGGACCCGCGCCTCACGGCCCCGGCCCGGCGCCTCCCGGCAGCGCGCCACAGCAGGCCGGCGGAGGCCAGGAGCAGCCCGGCCGCCAGCGGTACGGCGGCGGCGAGCAGCCCGGCGGCCGTCAGCCGGTCGGCGGCCGTGACCTGGACGTCCTCGACCAGCCGGGCGAGCGAGTGCGGCCAGTGCGGGGACGGGGCGACCATGGCGTCCCGGGCGAAGAGCCGGCCGATGCCCACGGCGGTCGCGGCGAGGGCCCCCCCGGTGGCCAGGGCCGTACCGACGGCCGTCATCCGGCGGGCGACGGTGCCGGGCACGGCGGCCCAGAGCACCAGCAGCGCGAGAGCTCCGCAGATCACGGTCAGCGTCTGGCCGGGGCCCAGCCCCAGCTGGGTGATGGAGCGGGCCTTGCGCACCACGGTGAGTCCGTCGGCACGGGGATGGTCGAGATCCGCGACGACCTTCACGTGTCGGCCGTCGGTGACGACATGCAGGGGGCCGGACGCGCCGCCGTCGGAGGCCGGCGCCCCGGCCAGTGGCCGTGCGGGGGGTGTGCCCGGCCCGTCCGATGCGCTCGGTTTGTCTGGTGTGTTCGGCGTACGTGTGCCCGGTGTGCGTGGCTCGCCCGGTGTGTCGGCTGTTCCGAGCGCGGCCGCGAGGCCGGGTCTGAGGGCGTCCCGGGCGCCGACCGGCACGGTGGAGAGCAGCACGGCGTCCGTGGCGGCCGGAACGTCCCGTGGTGCGAGCACCCGGGCGGGCAGCGCATGGGCCCGCTGGGCGCCGACGGCCCCGCGCAGCCCCGCCGCGATCGCCTGCAGGTCGTCCGCGGGCTGCTCCTGCACCGCTTCGAAGAAGTCACCGAAGTAGATCCTGATCAGATCGCCCAGGTTGGCGAGCACCGGTTTCAGATCGGCCGTCATACGCAGCGCCGGTTGGTCTCCGCGCAGATAGCCGACGGCGTTGCCGATCTGCTGGTCGGTCAGGGCCCGGACGGCCGTGGGCGGCAGCACGGTCTTGAGGTTGGAGGTGACCACGCCCTGGGGCACGGGGAGCCTGGCGAGGAGTTCCCGGGCGACGTCGGAGGATTCCGGATCCACGAGGACCTCGTCGTAGAGCCGGTCGTACGCCCGCTGTTCGTCCAGGACCTCCTGGTAGTAGCCGCGGTTGAGGGCGGTACTGCGCACCGTGCCGGCGGCGACGAGGACGACCGTGGAGAACACGACGACGACGAACGCCGTCCACCGCACGGCTCGGCGGCGCAACGGCTGGCGGGACAGCGCCGTGCTGCCTGTCGGCGCCGGTACGGGCGTGCGGCTCATGGTCCCCTCTCCGCTGGCTCCCCTCTCCGACCCTGGAAGGTGACGGACGGGGCGGCCAGCGGTGGGACCCATGCGGGTGAGGGGGAAGGGAACCCACGTCGGCGTGGTCAGGTGATGCGAGCCGTTGGTGCAGTCGGCGGGTATGCCGCGCTGGGTGCAGGCCCCAGCCGGTCAGGGCGTGACGCCCGGCTGAGGACAGACACGCCCCGGCGAGACATGAGCCCCCTGAGGACAGGCCCGGCCCCCACGGTGAAGCCCCGCCGGAGTGGGCCCCAGCCGGTGAGGCATGCGGCTCGGTCGCAGGTGGGCCCGGCCGGGTCTCAGGCCGCCATGCCCACGAGCCGGCGCGCGGCCGCGACGACGGCGGACGCGTCGATGTCGGCCGCGTGCAGCTGTTCCTCCGGCGTGGCGGAGGCCGGCATGGCGCGTACGGCCAGCCGGACGAGCCGGGGCGGCACCGGACGGCCGTCGGTGAATACCTCGGCCACCGCGTCGCCCAGTCCGCCCTCGGGGTGGTGATCCTCGACGGTGATCAGACAGCCGGTCGCCTCGGCGGCCGCCCGCAGTGTGGCGGTGTCGGCCGGCTTGAGCGAGTAGAGGTCGATCACCCTCGCGGCGATGCCCTCTTCGGCCAGCGTGCCGGCCGCTGCCAGCGCCTCGTGGACGGTCACTCCCGCGGCGACCAGGGTGACCCGGTCCGCGTCCGAGGAGCGCAGCACCTTGCTGCCGCCGACCGGGAACTCCTCGTCGGGGCCGTAGATGACCGGGGTGTCGCCGCGGGTGGTGCGCAGATAGCCGACTCCGGGACGGTCCGCCAACGCGGCCACCAGGCGGGCGGTCTGGTTGGCGTCGCAGGGGTAGAGCACGGTGCTGTCGTGGATCGCACGGAACATCGCGAGGTCCTCCAGCCCCATCTGGGACGGCCCGTCCTCGCCGATGGCCACACCCGCGTGCGAACCCACCACCGCGAGATCGGCTCGGCTCACCGAGGCCATGCGCAGGAAGTCGTGGGCCCGGGTGAGGAAGGCCGCGAAGGTGGCGACATACGGGGTCCACCCGCGCGCCTGCATCCCCACGCCCGAGGCGACGAGTTGCTGCTCGGCGATGTAGCACTCGAAGTAGCGGTCCGGGTTCTCCTTGGCGAAGTACTCGGTCCGGGTGGAGTCGCCGACCTCGCCGTCGAGGGCCACGACGTCCTCACGCGCGGCACCGAGCGCCGCGAGTGCCTGCCCGTACGCCGTACGGGTCGCGGCCTTGTCCCCGAGGTCGTACCGGGGCAGCTCCAGAGGGGTCGAGGGACGCTGGGGCTCGCGGACCTCGGGCGGCGGGTTCACATCGACCTTCACATGGCGTACGCCCCCCAGCTCCGCGATCGCCTCGGCGGCATCCGGCACGGGCTTGCCGTGGAAGCCCTCCCGGTCCTCCAGAGCCCGCACCCCCCGGCCCTTCATCGTCCGCGCGATGATCGCGGTGGGCCGCAGGGCCGTGCTCCGGGCCTCGGCGTACGCCTCCTCGATGGCGCCGACGTCATGGCCGTCGATCTCGACGGTGTGCCAGCCGAAGGCCTGGATGCGCCGGGCGTACGCGTCGAGGTCCCACTCGTGGCGGGTGGGGCCGCGCTGGCCGAGGCGGTTGACATCGATCACGGCCGTGAGGTTGTCCAGCCGCTCGTGCCCGGCGTGTTCGAACGCCTCCCACATCGAGCCCTCCGCCATCTCGCTGTCCCCGCACAGCACCCACACGCGGTACGGCAGCCGGTCCAGCCGCTTACCCGCCCAGGCGACACCGGCGCCGACCGGCAGCCCCTGCCCGAGGGCCCCGGTGGCCACGTCGACCCAGGGGAGCACGGGCGTCGGATGCCCTTCCAGCCTGCTGCCGAGTCTGCGGAAACTCAGCAGCTCGTCGTCGGGGATCGCCCCGGCCGCCTTGTACATGGAGTAGAGCAAGGGTGACGCATGGCCCTTGGAAAAGATCAGATGGTCGTTGCCGGGGTGCTCCGGCCGGTCGAAGGAGTACTGCAGATGCCGTGCCAGCAGTACGGCCATGAGGTCCGCCGCCGACATCGACGACGTGGGGTGACCGGAACCGGCGGCATCGGCGGCGCGTACCGAATCGACGCGGAGCTGCTGTCCCAGCTCGCGCAGCTGTTCGTCATCCATGTCCGTCCTCCGCGCTCAGGGGCTGACGCGAGTACCCAGGCGCGGGGGCCCCACACAGGACGGTCGTGATCCATCACGCCCCCCAGATCGCGAACCTTCATTCGACACGCTTCCGAACCGTGTGCGAGGGCCTCGCTCCCAAGAGGGTGGCGCAGGGTGGCGAAGCAACCAAGTGACAGGTCTCGCCCGCGGGTTGGTGATTAGCCTGCGGTGATTGCGCCCCCCGCGTTCGTCCTGGCTGATCGAGAGGCCTGCGATGCCCGAAGCCCCTACCCGTACCGCGCAAGGGGAGCCGCGTCGGCCCACGCTTCCGACGGGTGACGGACACGGTGGGTCACCGTCTCATGGGGCGACGGCCGACGCAGCGATACGGGCCCGGCTCCGACGGGGCCTCCCTCCCGCCGGCCCTCCTGGCACAGCGGACGAGAGGCCCCGTACACACCTTCGCGGAGAGCGGGCAGCCACCAGCTCTCCAGCCCCGGCCCCACCCCCGAGGAGAAGATCACCATGGTGAGCGACCTGCGCACCGGTCGGACCACGGACCTTTCCTGGCTGCTGACCGGCCTCGTCCAGCGTGTGCCCCACACGCGCAATGTGCTGCTGTTGTCCTCCGACGGACTCGTGAAGGCCGTGCACGGCCTCGACACCGACAGCGCCGATCACATGGCCGCCCTGGCCTCCGGTCTCCACTGTCTCGCCCGCAGCGCCGGAAAGCGGTTCGGGGACGGGGGCGAAGTACGGCAGGTCGTGGTGGAACTGGACACCACCCTGTTGTACGTGTCCCACGCCGGTTCCGGTGCCTGTCTGGCCGTCATGGCCGAGCGTGATGCGGACGCGGCCGTGCTCGCCTATGAGATGGCTCTGCTGGTGAAGAGCGTCCGCCCGTATCTCGTCGCTCCCGCCCGGTAGCCGGTCGCCCGCCCGCCGAGCGCGGACGGGTTCACCGCAGGAGGCCGGCGTGGGGGATGGCGTCATGCCGCCCGTCCGCCCGGTGGCCCGGTCCGGCTTTCCTCGACGGCGGACGGAGTTGGCCGACCGATAGCACGGACGGGTTTCGGCCACCGAGCGGGCAGGGGGCCACGGCGGCGGTTGTTCATGGCGCCGCATCCGACTCCTGGTGGTGAAGGGCTATGGCCTGCAAGGCCGTTGTCGCCAAGCGGCACGCTGCCGTCCGGCTGCCCGTTCCACGGACTCGTACGCGCGCCCGGGGGTACGGTGCGCCGGCTCCGTCAGCGCACGGGCGCCGGGAGTTCACCAGGACGGCGAGAGACGTACGGCCCGTCCGGCCCGGACCTGCTGGGCACCCTCATGCCCTGCCCAACTGCATCCTTTCATGGGCCGACCCGGCCAGAGGCGGGCGCGGGAGCGATACGGTGCTCCTGTGGCGATCAACGGGGACGAGACGGTGGAGACGGTGCCGGGGACCGCGCTGCTGATTGCGGCAGCCCCCGTCGGCAAGGGCCGTCTGATGGACACCACCGCCGTGCTTCCGGCACTCGCGGCCGTACCGCCGCGTGTGCTCACGGGGACGGCCGGGGCGAGTGTGGTGGAGCTGGTGGACCCCGCCGATCCACAGGTCGTACTGACCCGGCTGCGCACCGCCGCGGCCTTCCCCGGGCCCCTGCTCATCCATCTCATCGGGCAGCTGACCCTCGACCGCAAACAGCATCTGCCGCATCTCGCACTGGCGCGCACCTCGGCGACGACCGTGCGCTACACCGGGTTCCCGTGGCACTGGCTGACCGCCGAGCTCCAGCACCGACCGGCGGGCAGTACGGCGATGCTGGCCGACCTGGTGACCGACGCGGGCGCATGGGCCCATCTCCGGGCGCGTCCGGGGGCGCTGAGCCTCGGCGGTGTGGATCTGTACGGAACCGTGGCCCCGCCGCCCGAGCGCCGGGCCGTCGCCTCCCCGGCCTACAGCCGAGCCGTCTCGGAGATCCTCCGGCCCGCGACGGCCCGCCCGCCGCTGGTGGACCTGCACCGGCGGGCGCTGGCCATGGCGGGACTGCCCCACGGCGAACACCTCCTGCTCGGCGCGGGGTTGGAGACGGCAGCGTTTCCCGTCCCGGGAGCGGCCGACTCGTTCCCCGCCCCGGGCAGCACGGGCGCCTTCCCCCTCCCGGACCCAGGCCCTACGGGCAACTCCGCCCCGGGCGGCGTCAGGACGAGCACGGTCCCAGGCGACGGCGGTAACGGCGCGGTCTCCGCCCCGGGCCCCAGCAGCATGGGCACCGCCCCCGCCCCGGGTGCAGGCCTTACGGGCAACTCCGCCCCGACCACAGACAGGACGAGCACCGTCTCGGGGCCCGGCAGTTCCGGGCCCGCCCCGGGCCTTGGCAGCTCCGGCGTCTCCCCCGCCCCCGTCCCCGGCGCAGAGACCACGGGCA
>NZ_JBQQBW010000061.1:0-41782 GCF_052245415.1 Streptomyces sp. 8N706
GCGCCGGACCCCACCTCGTCGGGGGTCCGGCGCCGCCGTCGTACGGTCCCGAGCGGGACCGGGGCTCCCGTCGGGTCAGCCCGTGTTGCGCAGACCCGCCGCCACCCCGTTGACGGTGAGCAGCAGAGCGCGGGAGAGCAGCGGGTCGGGCTCCTCTCCGCGCTCGGCGGCGCCGCGCTGGCGGTGCAGCAGCGAGACCTGGAGGTAGGAGATCGGGTCGAGATAGGCGTCGCGGACACGGAAGGTCTGCTGGAGCACCGGGTTGGAGTCGAGCAGTTCACGGCCGCCGGTGACGCGGAGGACTTCCTGGACGGTGAGTTCGTGCTCGGCCCGGATGACGTCGAAGACATGCTTGAGGTCGTCGGGGACCAGCGTGTCGACGTAGTGGGCGGCGATCCGCAGATCGGTCTTGGCCAGCGTCATCTCGACGTTGGACAGGAAGTTGCGGAAGAAGTGCCAGTGCTGGTGCATCTCGTCGATGACGGTGTCGAGGCCGGCCTCGCGGGCGGCCTTCAGCCCGGATCCGACGCCGAACCAGCCGGGCACGATCTGCCGGGACTGGGTCCAGCCGAACACCCACGGGATGGCCCGCAGCCCGTCCAGTCCGGCGCCGCTGTCGGGGCGGCGGGAGGGGCGGGAGCCCAGGTGCAGTTCGGCGAGCTGGTCGACGGGGGTCGAGGCGAAGAAGTACGCGGGCAGATCCGGGTCCTCGACGAGCCGGCGGTACGCGCTGTGGGCGGCGTCGGAGACGGTGTCCATCGCCGCGTCCCAGCGGGCGAGGGCCTCGTCGGACTGGCGCGGCGCCGTGTGCAGGGCGGAGGCCTGGAGGGTGGCCGCGACGGTCAGTTCCAGGTTCTCCCGGGCCAGCGACGGCACGAGGTACTTGTCGGAGATGACCTCGCCCTGCTCGGTGACCTTGATCTCGCCTTCGAGGGTGCCCCACGGCTGGGCGAGGATCGCGTCGTGCGAGGGACCGCCGCCGCGGCCGACGGTGCCGCCGCGGCCGTGGAAGAGGCGCAGCCGTACGCCGTAGCGGTGGGCGACGTCACGCAGCCGCCGCTGGGCGCGGTGGATCTCCCACTGGGAGGTGGTGATGCCGCCGAACTTGGAGGAGTCGGAGTAGCCGAGCATCACTTCCTGGACATCGCCGCGCAGGGCGACCAGCCGCCGGTAGGAAGGGTCGGCCAGCATGTCGTCGAGGATGCGGTCGGCTTCCTTGAGCTCGTCGGTGGTCTCCAGCAGCGGGACGATGCCGATCTTGGCCCAGCCGGCGTGGAGGTCGATGAGCCCGGCCTCGCGGGCGAGGACGGCGGCGGCGAAGACGTCGTCGGCGCCCTGGCACATGGAGATGATGTAGGACTCGACGACCTCGGGGCCGAACTGCTCCAGGGCTTCGTCGATGGTTGTGAACACGCCCAGAGTCTTCGCGCCGCTCTCGTCGAGCGGGGCGTGGTGCGGGGCGAGCGGACGACGGGACCGGAGCTCCTTGGCGAGCAGCTTGCGCCGGTAGTCGCGCGGCATGTCGGCGTACCGCCAGGATTCCTCGCCGAGACGGTCGAAGAGCTGGCCGAGCGCGTGGTGGTGGGCGTCGGCGTGCTCGCGTACGTCCATGGTGGCGAGCTGGAGCCCGAAGGCGGCGAGCGTACGGATCGTACGGTCCATACGGCCGTCGGCGAAGAGGCCGCCGCGGTGGACACGCAGCGAGTCCTGGAGGAGGGTCAGGTCGTCCAGCAGCTCGACGGTGCCGAGGTAGTCCCGGCCCGGCTGGTGGGCGGTTCCCCTGGCGAGCCGCTCGCGGGTGTTGACCAGCTTCTGCCGGATGCACGTGGCCTTGAGGCGGTAGGGCTCCTCGGCGTTGAGGCGCTTGTAGCGGGGGCTGATCTCGGGGAGCCGCTCCAGGTCGGTGCGGAGGGAGGCGAGCAGCTCCTCGGTGGCACCGGTGTAGCGGATGGAGTTGGAGAGCAGGCCGCGGAGCTGGTCGATGACCTCCAGGGCGTCGGTGATCCCGTGCTCGTGCTGGAGGATCAGCACCTCGCGGGTGACCTCGGGGGTCACGTTGGGGTTGCCGTCGCGGTCGCCGCCGATCCAGGTGCCGAAGGTGAGGGGGCGGGTGCCGGCGGGCAGCTCGACGCCGACGCGCTCGAGCTCGGCGACGAGGTCCTCCAGGACGTCACCGACGGCTCCGGCGTGCAGCTCGTCGAGGTAGTAGATGGCGTTGCGGGCCTCGTCGGCGGGCTCGGGGCGGACGACGCGCAGCTCGTCCGTCTGCCAGACGAGGTCGATGTTCTCGGCGAGGCGGACGTCGGCCCGGCGGCGGTCGCCGCCCGCGACGGGCTCCTCCAGCAGGGCGGCGATACGGCGGAGCTTGTTGAGGACGCTGCGGCGGGCGGCCTCGGTGGGGTGCGCGGTGAAGACGGGGCGCACGTTGAGGTGCTCGACGGTGGCGCGCAGATGCTCGGGGTCGGCGTCCTTGAGCCGGTCGGCGGTACGGGCGAGCAGTCCGCCCTCGGCGGCGCGGCGGGCCCGCAGCTCCTTGCCGCGGTGGACCTGCTCAGTGACGTTCGCCAGGTGAAAATAGGTGGAAAACGCCCGAACGAGCTTGGCGGCGGTCTTCAGGTCGGTCTCGCCGAGGAGTGCGGCGGCGGCCTCGCCGTCCGTACGGGTGAGTGCGCGCACCCGTTCGACGAGGTCGAGAAGTTCGGGGCCCTCCTGGCGTACGAGGGTCTCTCCCAGCAGATCGCCGAGGCGGCGGATGTCGGCACGCAGCGCAGCGTTGTCGCTGGTCTCGGGGGTGATGTCGGCACTGCTCACAGGTGCGGCTCCTTGCAGTGGATGAGCACGTTGGGCGGGGTGCGGACCGCGCTGTCCGACGCTCACCAGGATAGGTGGACACTCCCGCGCCGTTGTCCACAGCCCTCTTGTCCGTTCATTCAGCCCTGCCATACTTACGATGCCGTAGGTTACGGTTCCGTAGCCAAGCTTCCAGCCCGATGAGGGACGCCCCCATGACCACAGGCCCCGATGTGATCGAAGACGCCCCGAAGGCGGCCGACACCGATTCCCCCGCCGCGACGCTCGGCGGTGACAGCAAACGGTCGATCGAGCAGCTGGCACTGCTGCTGTTCATCACCGTGCCCTTTCTCGCACTGCTCGCGGCGGTGCCGCTCGCGTGGGGCTGGGGGGTGAGCTGGCTGGATCTGGGTCTGATGGTGTTCATGTACTACCTGGGCTGCCATGGCATCACCATCGGCTTCCACCGCTACTTCACCCATGGCTCCTTCAAGGCGAAGCGCCCGCTGCGGATCGCCCTCGCGATCGCCGGGTCGATGGCCGTCGAGGGCCCGCTGGTGCGCTGGGTGGCCGATCACCGCAAGCACCACAAGTTCTCCGACGCCGAGGGCGACCCGCACTCGCCGTGGCGGTTCGGGGAGTCGGTGCCCGCGCTGATGAAGGGCCTGTGGTGGGCACACATCGGCTGGATGTTCGACGAGGAGCAGACGCCGCAGCACAAGTACGCGCCCGACCTGGTCAAGGACCCGGCGATCCGCCGGATCTCCCGGCAGTTCGTCTTCTGGACGGGGCTGTCGCTGGCCCTGCCGCCGCTGGTGGGCGGTCTGGTGACATGGTCCTGGCAGGGCGCGCTCACGGCCTTCTTCTGGGGCTCGCTGGTGCGAGTCGCCCTGCTGCACCACGTGACGTGGTCGATCAACTCGATCTGCCACGCGGTGGGCAAGCGCCCGTTCAAGTCGCGCGACCGGTCCGGCAACGTGTGGTGGCTGGCGGCGCTGTCGTGCGGTGAGTCATGGCACAACCTGCACCACGCCGACCCGACGTCCGCCCGGCACGGCGTGATGAGGGGGCAGATCGACTCCAGTGCCCGGATCATCCGCTGGTTCGAGCAGCTGGGCTGGGCCTATGACGTGCGCTGGCCGAGCGCCGAGCGGATCGACTCCCGCCGTAAGGACGCCCGCGGCGAGGCGGAGAACGCGAAGGCGGCATGATTGACGGCGTGGCCATCGACAGCAGCAGTGAGAAGAGCCGGGGCTCCTCTTCCGGGAGCCGGCGCACCCGCCGAGTGCGGATGACCGGCAAGGAGCGCCGGGAGCAGCTGCTGGACATCGGCCGGACGCTCTTCGCCGAGAAGGGCTTCGAGGGCACGTCGGTGGAGGAGATCGCGGCGAAGGCCGGCGTCTCCAAACCGGTGGTGTACGAGCACTTCGGCGGCAAGGAGGGGCTCTACGCCGTCGTGGTGGACCGCGAGATGCGGCAGCTCCTGGACATGGTGACGGGGGCGCTGACCGCGGGCCATCCCAGGGAACTGCTGGAACAGGCGGCGTTCGCGCTGCTCGACTACATCGAGTCGTACACCGACGGCTTCCGCATTCTGGTACGGGATTCCCCGGTGGCGCAGTCGACGGGCACCTTCGCCTCGCTGATCAGCGATATCGCCACCCAGGTCGAGGACATCCTGGGGCTGGAGTTCAAGGCCCGCGGGTTCGACGCGAAGCTGGCGCCGCTGTACGCGCAGGCGCTGGTGGGCATGGTGGCTCTGACGGGCCAGTGGTGGCTGGACGTGCGGAAGCCGAAGAAGGCCGAGGTGGCGGCGCATCTGGTGAATCTGGCCTGGCACGGCCTGGACGGCCTGGAGCCCAAGCCGAGGCTGATCGGACACCGCAGGTCCTGACGCTCCCCGGATCGTCCCCAGGCCCGCCAGGTCCGCGGCCGTCCTGACCGGCGGCGAGCCGCGGCGGGCCCAGGCGGTGGCCGCGCGGCGGGGCCCGGAGCCGCGACCGTCGTGACGGGGGTGCGATCACCAGCGCCCCGGCCTCCTCCGGGCTGTGGCGGGGCCCACGATCCGCGACGGGCCGCTCCCGCCGCCGGGCAGGGCATGGCCCGGCCGGCCACACCGGGTCTCGGCCGACCAGCGGCAGGCCGGGCGGGCCGCGGCGAGACATCGGGGTGCCGCCTGTACGGGCCGGGCGCGCGGCCCGTACACGGCGTCCTCCGGATCCCGCACCCTGCGGTGGCGGGTTCTCACCGTCCCCCGTGTCGGCCGGTCACCCGGCTTCCGGGAACTCCAGGCGGTTGCCCACCGGGTCCTCGGAGGAGAAGCGCCGACGGCCCGGCAGGACCTCGTCCCGGGCCACCGGGGCTCCCGCCGCGGCAAGGCGGGCTCCGGAGGCGTCGGTGTCCACCACGCGCGGGTCCGGGTCTGCCGTCCGCGCCCGCCGGACGTCCGCTTCCGGCCCCGGGTGGAGCTGCACCGGCGGCCTGGGGGCCTCCGTCATACCGAGCCCACCGCTGGAGAAGGCGCGGAGCACGTCCCGGCTGCCGGGCGGAGCGGCGGACCGGCCGTGATCGATGGCGCTGAGCATCAGGAGAGCCTCCTGGCCACGGCGAAGATCCGTCGGAAGGGGAAGACCGTGCCGTGCGGCCCCGGGGGGTAGGCCTTGCGCAGCAGGTCGCGGTACTGGGCGAGGAACTCCTCGCGGGACGGCTCGTCGTCGGCCAGCGCGGTCAGCACCGGCCGCAGCGCTGTGCCCATCACCCAGTCGAGGATGGGGTCCTCCCCCTGGAGCAGCTGGATGTAGGTGGTCTCCCAGGCGTCGGCCTCGCAGCCGAGGTCGACGAGCCGGGTCAGGTACTCCCACGGCTCGAGAACATGGACGAAGCGCCGCCCATGGCTGCCGAGCCGGTCCCGCCACTGCGCGGTGTCGCACAGTTCGCCGAGCAGCGCGTGGCTGGGAGAGACGAAGTTGCCGGGGACCTGTAAGGCCAGGACGCCACCGGGGGCCAGGGAGTCGGCCCAGCCCGGGAAGGAGTCCGCGTGCCGGGGCACCCACTGCAGTGCGGCGTTGGAGACGATGAGGTCGTACGGCTCCTCGGGTTTCCAGTCCGCGACGTCCGCGATACGGAAGTCGATATGGCCGCCGCTCGCGGTGGGTCCGGCGTACTCGGCCGCCTCGGCGAGCATCTCGGGGGAGTTGTCGAACCCGGTGATACGGGCGTCGGGCCAGCGTTCGGTGAGCAGAGCCGTGACATTGCCGGGGCCGCAGCCGAGGTCGGCGATACGGGCCGGGCGCTCGCCGGAGGGCAGGGCGGGTATTCGGGTGAGCAGATCTCGGAACGGGCGGGTCCGGTGATCCGCGTGGCGGAGATACTGATGGGGGTCCCACGTAGGTGCTGGCATATGTCGTGTTCCCTTGCTGTACGGACGTGCGGGAAGCGGAATCGCTTCTCGCGCCGACGATGCCCACCCGTTCACCTGACTATCTCTTGATGTCAAGAGACTTCATGTCGACAGACCTACTACACTGATCGCCATGGAGGACGAGGTCGATCGGCTGGTCGCGGCGTGGCGCCGGGAGCGCCCTGATCTCGACGTGGAACCACTGGAGGTGCTGAGCCGCGTCAGCAGGCTCGCACGCCACCTCGACCGGGCCCGCAGGCTGGCCTTCGCCGAGCACGGCCTGGAGCCCTGGGAGTTCGACGTTCTCACCTCGCTGCGCCGGGCCGGCGCCCCGTACCAGCTCTCCCCGGGCCAGCTGCTCACCCAGACCCTGGTGACCTCCGGCACCATGACCAACCGCATCGACCGGCTCGCCAAGAAGGGCCTGGTCGAGCGGCTTCCCGACCCCAACGACCGGCGGGGCGTACTGGTCCGGCTGACCGTGGAGGGACAGGACCGCGCCGACCGCTCCCTGGCAGGGCTGCTCGACCAGGAGAGGGCGATCCTCTCCCGGCTCTCGCACGGGGAGCGCGGCGAACTGGCCGGTCTGCTACGCCAGTTGACCGCCCCGTTCGACAACATCCCCGGCTAGGTCGACGGGGCCGATGCCCGCCCGGCGGGCCAGCGCGACCGCGGCCAGCGTGGAGTGCACCCCCAACTTCCCCAGCACGTTCTGCATATGGGTGCGGACCGTGTGGGGGGAGAGAAAGAGACGTTCGGCGACGGCCTTGCGGCCCAGCCCGGCCACCATGCAGCGCAGCACCTCGCGCTCGCGCGGGGTCAGCGACTCCACCAGCCGTTCGCTCTCCGTACGGTGCTTGCGCGCCGCGGTCAACTCCCGCAGGACGCCCGTGAGCAGGGCCGGCGCCAGATGTGTCTCATCGCGCAGCACCCCCCGTATGACGGCCAGGAGCCGGGACAGCGAGCAGTCCTTGGCGACCCAGCCGGAGGCTCCGGCCTGGAGGGCCGCGGCCGCACGGCGCGGATCGTCGCGCTCGGCGAGCACCACGGTGCGTGCGCCGGACTGACCGGCCCGGACCCCGGAGACCAGCGCCATCCCGTCCACCGAGCCGCTCCCGGCGGGCTCGTGCGCGGTACCGAGACCGGCAGCCGGCCCCGTGTCGTGCCCCCCCGCGCCCAGATCGGCGTCGACCAGCAGAACGTCGAAGCGCCGCCCGTCCGACGCCGCGCGCTCCAAGCAGCGCAGAGCGGCCGGCCCGCTCCCTGCCGCCGCCACCTCCACATCGGGCTCGGCCGCGAGCGCCGCGGCCAGCGACTCGGCGAAGATACGGTGGTCGTCCACCACCAGGACCCGGATTCGTGCCATGAAGACCCCCCAGTCTCGGGGTGACGGGCAGAGTGGGTACGGCGCTCGCGGCGGAGCGCACGCGGACACACGGCCGCCGCCGTGTTGTGTCCGCCACCCCGCCCCGGGCGCCGTACCGACTGTCTCGCCCCCTGAACAGCACCGGCCCCCACCGGTGCTGAGCATCAGCGTACGGCTGCGCTCGGACGACCGAAGCGGATTGGGAAAAGTGTTTGCCCTGGCCGCTTAGGGTGAGCCGTATGTTTCGTCTTGAGACAGAAGTCGACAAAGAGCGCCGCACTCTGATCTCCGATCAGCTGTGCGCCTCCAACGCGGACCGCTCCCCGGTGATGCGCGCTCTGCGCGACACCCCCGCCGACGACGAGACTCCGCTGCATGTCTTCGCCGTGGACGAGGCGGATGTGGTCGTCGGCGGCCTCATCGGTCACACCTGGGCCCACTGGCTGCATGTGGAGCTGCTCTGGATCGACGAGCGGCGGCGCGGCTCGGGGCTCGGCACCCGTCTGATGGCCCGCGCCGAGGAGATCGCCCGCGACGAACGGGACTGTGTGCACGCACGCGTGGAGACGTGGGACTTCCAGGCCCCGGGCTTCTACCGGAAGTTGGGCTATCGGATCGTGGGCACCGTCGCGGACTATCCACCGGGTGCTACCGACTATCTGCTGGTCAAGTCGCTGTCCGCCGGATAGATCCGGTCAGGCCAGACGCTTCGCGCCCGCGGAGGGCAGTGCCGGGAAGATCCGCGGGGCACGGTGCCCGGCCGCGGCGAAGGCCTCGGTGACGGACTTGGCCACCGACTCCGTGTCCGCCTCCTCGACCAGCACGATCGCCGAGCCTCCGAATCCTCCGCCGGTCATCCGGGCCCCGACCGCACCGGCAGCGAGGCCCGACTCGACGACCAGATCCAGCTCCGCGCACGAGACCTCGAAGTCATCGCGCAGGGAGGCGTGCCCGACGGTGAGCACGGGACCGATGCCTCGGATGTCGGACCGGCCGGGGGCCTTCCCGGGGGAGGCCGGTGCGCCGGGGTCGAGGAGGGCGACGACCTCCTCCACGCGCGCGTTCTCGGTCACCACATGGCGTACGTAACGGCGCAGGGTCACGTCGTCGAGCTCGGCCAGCGCCTCGTCCAGACGCTCCGGCACCACATCCCGCAGGGCCTGCACGCCCAGCGCACGCGCCGCCTCTTCACAGCCCGCGCGCCGGGTCGCGTACGCCCCGTCGCCGAGCTCGTGCTTCACCCGGGTGTCCACGACGAGCAGTCGCAGCCCCTGGCCGACGAGGTCGAAGGGCACCTGACGCTGCGAGAGGTCCCTGGTGTCGAGGTGCAGGGCGTGGCCCTCGGTGCAGCAGGCCGAGGCGGTCTGGTCCATGACCCCGCAGGGGACGCCGACGAAGACGTTCTCCGCCCGCTGGCTCAACCGCGCCAGCTGCCAGGGCCGCAGGCCCAGACCGAAGAGGTCGTCGCAGGCCAGGGCCGTGACCACTTCCAGGGCCGCCGAGGACGACAGCCCGGCGCCGGTCGGGACGGTGGAGGCGATATGGATGTCCGCGCCCGTGACCGGGTGGCCGGCGTCGCGCAGCGCCCACACCACACCGGCCGGGTACGCGGCCCAGCCTCCCCCGCTCCCCGGCGCGAGCTCTTCGACACGCAGCTCGGCGACGCTGCCCTCCACATCGCCGGAGTGCAGCCGCAGCACACCGTCCTCGCGCCGGGAGACAGCGGCGAGGGTGGTGTGCGGCAGGGCGAGCGGCAGCACGGACCCGTCGTTGAAGTCGGTGTACTCACCGATCAGGTTCACCCGGCCGGGAGCGGACCACACGCCGTCGGGCGCGGCCCCGTACAGCTCCCGGAAAGCAGAGGTGAGCCGGTCGGTCACGCTTCATTCTCCCTCTTCTGGGCGAAGGCCCATGCGTCGGCGACGATGCCGGCGAGGTCGGCGCGGCTCGGCTGCCAGCCCAGTTGGGTGCGGGCCCGGTCGGCGGAGGCGACGAGGACGGCCGGGTCACCGCCCCGGCGCGGGGCGACGACCTCGGGGACGGGGTGTCCGGTGACCTTGCGGACGGTCTCGATGACCTCGCGGACCGAGAAGCCGTTGCCGTTGCCGAGGTTGCAGATCAGATGCTCGCCGGTCCGGGCGGCGCCGAGGGCGAGGAGATGGGCCTCGGCGAGGTCGGCGACGTGGATGTAGTCGCGGACGCAGGTGCCGTCGGGGGTCGGGTAGTCGTCGCCGAAGACGGAGATCGCCTCGCGCCTGCCCTGGGCGACCTGGAGGACGAGGGGAATCAGGTGGGACTCGGGGTCGTGCCGCTCGCCGTACAGGCCGTACGCCCCGGCGACGTTGAAGTAGCGCAGCGAGACCGCGGCCAGGCCGTGGGCCGCGCACTCACCACTGATCATGTGGTCGACGGCCAGCTTGGACGCGCCGTAGGGGTTCGTCGGCGCGGGGAAGGCGTCCTCGTGGATCGGGGTGCGGAGCGGCTCGCCGTAGGTGGCGGCCGTCGAGGAGAAGACCAGGGTGCGGACACCGGCGTCGCGCATGGCGGCGATCAGTTCAGTGGTGCCGCCGACGTTGTTGCGCCAGTACTTCTCGGGGTTCACCACGGACTCGCCGACCTGCGAGAACGCCGCGAAGTGCAGCACGCCGTCGTAGGACGCGTCCAGCCAGTCGGCTCCGCTGGAGGAAGTCAGGTCCTGGATCCGGCCCTCGATGAACCGCGTGCCCTCGGGGACCGCCGCGCGGTGGCCGGTGGACAGGTCGTCGAGCACGGTCACCTGGTGCCCCGCCTCCAGCAGGTGCGCCGCCACCACGCTGCCGACATAGCCGGCACCCCCGGTGACCATGTACTTCTTCGGCCGGCCCTGCTGACCCTGCTGCCCGTTGCTCACTGGCTCGCTACCTCTCGCAGTCGTTCCGCCGCGGTCTCCGGCGGCACATCATTGATGAACACATTCATGCCGGATTCGGAACCCGCGAGAAACTTCAGCTTGCCGGAAGTCCGGCGGACGGTGAAAAGCTCGAGGTGGAGTGCGAAGTCACCGCGCTCGACACCCCGGCCCTCCCAGCCGCCGAACGGCGCTTGGTGCCACGCCGAGATGTACGGAGTGGGCGGCTCGCCCTCGCCGAAGATCCGGTCGAAACGCCTCAACAGTTCCAGATAGACCCGGGGGAATTCCCCGCGCGCGCCGTCGTCGAGGGCGAGCAGGTCCGGGACCCTCCGGCGGGGGTAGAGGTGCACCTCGTACGGCCAGTGGGCGGCGTGGGGCACGAAAGCCGTCCAGTGCTCGCCCTCCAGTACGACACGCCGGCCGTCGGCGCGCTCGTTCTCCACGACGTCGTCGAAGAGGTTCCGGCCACCGGTGCGGGCACGGTGTCCGGCGAGGCTGCGCAGCATCAGCTCCGTACGGGGTGTGGTGAACGGATAGCCGTAGATCTGGCCGTGCGGGTGGGCGAGGGTCACCCCGATCTCCTCCCCGCGGTTCTCGAAGCAGAAGACCTGCTCGACCGTGGGCAGCTGGGAGAGCTCGGCGGTGCGGTCGGTCCAGGCCTCGAGGACGAGTGCGGCGCGTTCCTCGGTGAGGCCGGCGAAGGAGGCGTCGTGGTCGGAGGTGAAGCAGACGACTTCGCAGCGGCCGGAGTCGCCGACCAGGGAGGGGAAGCGGTTCTCGAAGACGACGACGTCGTAGTCGGCGGCGGGGATCTCGGTGCGCCGGCCTTCCCGGGAGGGGCAGAGCGGACATGCGTCGGCCGGGGGGAGGTGGGTGCGGGTCTGGCGGTGGGAGGCGATGACGACGGGGTCGCCGAGGAGCGGGTCGTGGCGGATCTCCGAGGCGGTGCTGACGGGGCTGAGCGGCCGGAGGTCGACCGTCTCGCGCGCCGCGTCGTCCCGGGCGTCGTAGTAGATGAGCTCCCGGCCGTCCGCGAGCCGGGTCGCCGTCTTCTTCACCGTGAAGCTCCCTCACCCCTTGCCCACACAATCAAACATAGTTAACCACAATAAAACAGCCGAGCCAACGCTCCGGGGAGCCGCCACCACATCACCCCGGCCCGCACGGCACCATCACGGTCAAACAAAGAGTGTCATCAGGTCCGTTCAGTATCGGACCGCAGGAGCGTACGTTTCTGTGCGTTCCGGTCAGGCCACTGCTCGGTCGACCGGCGGGCGCCCTCGTCCCCCGAAGAGAGTGATCCATGGACTTCTTGGCCCAACAAGAGCTCCGGCTCCCCACCAACGCGCTCGACTACACCATCCTGGGCATCTACTTCGCCGTCGTCCTCGGCGTGGGGTTCGCCGCCCGGGCCAGTGTGCGGACGAGCCTCGACTTCTTCCTCTCCGGGCGGTCGCTCCCCGCCTGGGTCACCGGTCTCGCCTTCGTCGCCGCCAACCTCGGCGCCCTGGAGATCCTGGGCATGGCGGCGAACGGCGCGCAGTACGGCGTCTACACCGTCCACTGGTACTGGGTCGGCGCCATCCCGGCCATGGTCTTCCTCGGCCTGGTGATGATGCCCTTCTACTACGGCTCCAAGGTGCGGTCCGTCCCCGAGTTCCTGCTGCACCGCTACGGACAGTCGTCGTACCTGCTCAGCTCGGTCATCTTCTCGGTGGCGTCCATTCTCATCGCGGGCGTCAACCTCTACGCCATGGCGATTGTGATCGAGGCCCTGATCGGCTGGCCGCAGTGGGTGGCGATCGTCGTCGCGGGCTTCTTCGTGCTCGCCTACATCACCCTGGGCGGGCTCTCCTCGGCGATCTACAACGAGGTGCTGCAGTTCTTCGTCATCCTCGCCGCCCTCATCCCGCTCACCGTCGTCGGCCTCAAGCGGGTCGGCGGCTGGGACGGACTGAGCGACTCGCTCACCGCCTCGCACGGGGACGACTTCGTGACCGCATGGGGAGGTACGGGCATCGGCACACCCAATCCGCTGGGGGCCAACTGGCTCACCATCGTCCTCGGCCTCGGCTTCTGTCTGAGCTTCGGCTACTGGACGACCAACTTCGCCGAGGTGCAGCGCGCCCTGTCGGCCAAGAACCTCTCCGCCGCCCAGCGCACCCCCCTCATCGCCGCCTTCCCCAAGATCTTCATTCCGCTGATCGTGGTCACCCCCGGCCTGATCGCCCTGGTGATGGAGCCGGACATCGGCAAGGAGGGAAGCGGACTGGAGTACAACGACGCCATCCCGGTGCTGATGCGCGAGCTGCTGCCGAACGGTGTGCTGGGCGTGGCCGTGACCGGTCTGCTGGCCGCCTTCATGGCCGGTATGGCGGCCAATGTCTCGTCCTTCAACACGGTCTTCACCAATGACATCTGGGCCGCGTACGTCGTGCGGGGCCGCGAGGACGGGTACTACGTGACGACCGGGCGGGTCGTGACGGCGATCGGCGTCCTGGGTGGCATGGGGACAGCCTTCATCGCCTCGTCGTTCAGCAACATCATGAACTATCTGCAGACGCTGTTCTCGTTCTTCAACGTGCCACTGTTCTGCGTCTTCATCATCGGCATGTTCTGGAAGCGGGCCACTGGCGCGGCAGGGTTCTGGGGCCTGCTGACCGGCACCGTGGCGGCGATGATCAACTACTTCTGGTTCTACAAGGAGGACGTCATCGACATCCCGAGCGACCAGGGCGCCAACTTCGTCTCCGCGATCGTGGCCTTCGTGGTCGGCGGCGTGGTGATGGTGGTGGTGTCGTTGTTCACCAAGCCCAAACCGCTCGCATCGCTCGCCGGGCTCGTGTACGGCACCACCTCCCCCGGCATGGCCGAGCCCCCGGCGGCGGGCGACGAGGCGTGGTACCGGAAGCCCGCCCTGCTGGGCTGGGGCGCGATCATCCTCGCGGCACTCTGCTACGTCCCGTTCTCCTTCTGAGGCGAGGGAACACACCATGAGCGAGTACGAGTACCAGAAGCAGGTCGAGGAGCTCGAGCAGAAGTCGGCGACCGCGGCCCGGCTCTTCGACGTGCGGCGCATCATCGGTGGTCTGTTCGTCGTCTACGGCGTGATCGTCACCATCGCCGGGATCACCGTCTCCGACGCGGATCTGAAGAAGGCCGAGGACATCAACATCAACCTCTGGACGGGCCTGGCCATGCTCGCCCTCGGCCTGCTGTTCCTGTTGTGGCTGAAGCTACGGCCGACGGCACCGGCGACGCCGCTGCTCCCGGAGCCCGAGGAGGAAGAG
Organism: Streptomyces sp. 8N706; assembly: GCF_052245415.1. NCBI lineage: Bacteria > Bacillati > Actinomycetota > Actinomycetes > Kitasatosporales > Streptomycetaceae > Streptomyces > Streptomyces sp. 8N706. Next base: position 13,737 of record NZ_JBQQBW010000061.1, read on the forward strand.
AGGCCTTGAGGCCCGGTTCCGCTTCGGCACCAATAACGCGCAGTGACCGGTCCGAAGATTCCGCCCTCGACCGGGCGGAGCCGGGAAGGCCGGACGGGGCCTTGAGGCCGAGCGGAGCCGGGAAGGCCGGACGGGGCCTCGAGGCCGAGCGGGGCCGGGAGGACCGGACGGGCTCAAGGCCTCTCTCCGGGAAGCCGGGCGGCCCGGAGCGGGCTCAGTCCGGCCGCGGCCCCGTCCTCCCGGCTCGCTCCAGGAGGCCGGTGCGGGCCGCGAGCGCCGCCGCCTCCAGCCGGGAGCCGACGCCGAGCTTCATCAACACCCGCTGGACATGCGTCCGGGCCGTGCTCGACGCGATGCCCATCCCGGCGGCGATCAGCCGGGTGTCCTCGCCCTCCGCGACCCGTACGAGGACCTCGACCTCGCGCGGCGTGAGCATCTGCAGCAGGCGCGCGGCCTCGTCGTCCGGCTGGGCCACGGGGTTGAGGAGGTCCGCGAACGCCCCCTGCAGCAGCAGCGGCGCGACGGCAGCCTCCCCGGCACGGGCCTTGACCATCGCCCGCTCGACGCCCTCTATCCGCTCGTCGTGCCGCACGTAGCCGGACGCCCCGGCGGCGAAGGCCGCGGCGATCCCGCGCGAGCTGGGCACCGGGCCGAGCACCACAACGGCGACCTGCGGCCGCTCCCGCTTGATCTTCAGCACCGGCTCGAAGGCCCCCGGCTCGGCAGGCGCGCCCGTCCCCAGCAGACACACCTCCGGAGCCCTGCTGACCACCAGCTCGGCCGCCCCCGCACTCGGCGCGGTGGCAGCGAGCACCCGGTGCCCCCGTAACTTCAACGCCGAGGCCAGCGCCTCGGCGAGCAGACGGTGGTCATCGACCACCATGAGCCGCACACCCATGAGCTCCCGCTCCCCCATCCCCCGAAGCCCCCAGCCTCGTGACCCCGGAAGCTACACGCTCGATCGACCTCGCGCGCCCCTTACCGGGGAGAAGCCTCACGCAATGCCGAAATCCCTGCCATTCAGGGCCGATTCGGGGCTGAAAACGGATCGGCCCCGTCCGTACGCGGGGTACGGACGGGGCCGATGTGCTGATGCGCTGCCGGGTCCCGGGGCACAGGCCCGGAGCGCCGCCGCGCTACTCGGCGCCGAACACGAGCGCGTTGTTCAGCTCCTCGCCGGCGACCGGCCGACGGTCGGTGACGTACTTCTGCGACATGTACAGCCGGGCCCCCGCATAGACGTACTGCTGGTACTCGGGGGAAAAGTTGTTCTCCACGCGCGCCGACGCGTCGGGATTCTTCAGCAGCACCGTCTTCTTGTAGGACGCGGGGTCGATGCTCACCACGGCGCCGCCCTTGTCGTAGGTGGCCTTCATATACGCGATGATGTTGCCGCTCTCGTCCATGCCCAGGGGCACCATCGTGCGTTCTTCGCCCGCCTCCGCCTTGCCCGCGGACTTGCCGCCGTCCAGCTTGAAGCCGACGATCTCGTTGGTGCGCCCGTACTCGGCCTGGCCCTGGTGCTCCCCCGTCGGCATATAGAGGGTGTCCTTGCCGATGGCCACCATCTTGCAGCCCTCGACCTCGGTGGAGGCGCACCTCGGGGTGTACTCCCCGCTCTGCGTCGCGATCTTGCCCCGCAGCTTGCCGGCCTTGGCGCTGTCGTCGATCGCCATGAAGTCCGAGACACCGTTGCCGGTGTCATCGCCCGCGTCGAGGCCGATGACGAGCGGATCCGTGGAGGCCACATGCACATAGTCGATGCCGCTGGGCGCCTTGAAGACCGACGTCGGCGCACCGGTGGCCGGGTTCAGGGTCCGGACCTCGATCACGGGCTTGTCGTACTCGCCGCAGCGGCGTATGGCGACGAGCTTGGTGCCGCCGGCGTAGCCGGCGTCCTCGCATTCGGCGTTCGCCTTGGGCCTCCACAGCTGCTTGCCGTCCGCGAGCCTCCAGGCGGCGCCACCGTTCGTACCGCCGGTGGCGACGGTGCCACCGCCGACCGTCACCTCGTTGAAGCGCACCTTCTCGCCACCGTCGCCGACCGACTTCTGCCAGAGCTTCCTGCCCGCGTCGATGTCGATCGCCGCGATCTCGGTGCATCCCTGGTGCGGCTTCGCCTTGGTGGCCTTGGCTCCCTGGAAGAGCACCGCGGTCCGGCCGTCGTCGGTGACGTGCCGGGAGGCCCAGCAGATGGAGCCGGGGAGCGGAATCTCCCACTTCCGCTGGGCGCCGGTCAGGTCATAGCCGGTGATCCTGTCGACGCCGCCCTTGGCGAAGACCTTGTCGGTCACCCACAGCCCCTCGGCGGTCACCTGCGCGGCGACCCTCGGGTTGGGAATCTTGGTGAGCAGCTCGGCCTCGACGGTCTCCGGCGTGTTGTCGCCGCCGGTCGCGCCGCCGTCGTCACCGCCCTCGCTGCCGCCGCCCGAGGTCCTGGCCTCGTCCTTCTTGTCGTCCCCGCTCGTGGCGAGGAAGACTCCGCCGCCGATCAACAGCAGCACGGTGACCACCACGCCGACGATGAGCAGCATGCGCTGACGTCCGCCGCCACCGGGCTGCCCGCCCCCGGGGAACTGCGCCGACGGCGGGTACATGCCGTACTGCTGCTGACCGTAGGGCTGTTGGCCGTAGGGCTGCTGACCGCCGTACTGCTGCTGACCGTAAGGCTGTTGGCCGTAGGGCTGCTGCCCGCTGCCGGGTGCCTGGGGCGGATAGCCGTAGGAGGGCGGCTGCGCCGGGGCGCCGAATCCGCCTCCCTGCGGAGGCGCCGCCGGGGGCTGCGGGGTCTGCGGCGGCTGGTTCGGCGGCCCCGGGGACTGCTGCGGCCGGCTCGGAGGCGGCGTCTGCGGATAGCCGTACGAGGGGTCCTGGGGCGCGCCGAAACCGCCCTGCGGCGGGTTGGGCGGCTGGGGAGGCTGGGTCATCAGCTTTCCTCTTTTACGCGGGTCCACGTCCCGACCGGTCTCCCCCGCGCTCCCAGCGGCGTCGATGTCCTCCGGGATGGAGCGAATCGGGCATGCATCCCCGCCAGTCAACGGCAGTCGAGCGGGGCTACTTTGTATCACCCGGCTCTGACGGCGCACGGGCCCGTACCAGCGGTACGGAGCAGCTGAGACCGGCCCGTGACGCGGCCGTTGCAATGCCCTCCGGTGCGATGCCGCCCGGCGCGTTGTCGCCCGGTGCCATGCGGTCCGGTGCGATGCCGTCCGGCGGCGCGTGGAGCGCGGGGGCGGTCAGACCTCCTCGGCCATCTCCAGCCAGCGCATCTCCAGTTCCTCCCGTTCGGCCGCGAGTTCCCGCAGCTCCGCGTCCAGCGCCGCCACCCGCTCGAAGTCCGTGGCGTCCTCGGCGATCTGCGCATGGAGCGTGGACTCCTGGTCACCGATACGGTCCAAACGGCGCTCGATGCGCTGGAGTTCCTTCTTCAGGACGCGGGTGTCGCCCGTCGGCTTCTGCTTCTCGGCGGCCGGCGCCGAGGGGGCCGGAGTCCCGGCCTCCACCATGCGGCGGCGGCGCTCCAGATACTCGTCCAGCCCGCGCGGCAGCATCCGCAGCGTCGCGTCGCCGAGCAGCGCGAACACCCGGTCCGTCGTCCGCTCGATGAAGTAGCGGTCGTGGCTGATCACGATCAGCGAGCCCGGCCAGCCGTCGAGGAGGTCCTCGAGCTGGGTCAGGGTCTCGATGTCGAGGTCGTTCGTCGGTTCGTCGAGGAAGAGGACGTTCGGCTCGTCCATCAGGAGGCGGAGGATCTGGAGCCGCCGCCGCTCACCACCGGACAGATCGCCGACGGGCGTCCACTGCTTCTCCTTGGTGAAGCCGAACTTCTCGCACAGTTGCGAGGCGGACATCTCCCGGCCCTTGCCGAGGTCGACCCGCTGCCGTACGCGCTCGACGGCCTCCAGGACCCGCCAGGCGGGGTCGAGTTCGGCGACCTCCTGGGAGAGGTGGGCGAGCTTGACGGTCCTGCCGACCTTCACCCGGCCCGCGGCGGGCTGGGCCTCACCGTCCGTACGGGCCGCCTCGGTCATCGTGCGCAGCAGCGAGGTCTTGCCCGCGCCGTTGACACCCACCAGCCCGATGCGGTCGCCGGGGCCGAGCTGCCAGGTGAGGTGTTTGAGGAGGACCTTGGGCCCGGCCTGGACGGTGACGTCCTCCAGGTCGAAGACCGTCTTGCCGAGCCGGGAGTTCGCGAACTTCATCAGCTCCGCGGAGTCCCGCGGCGGGGGGACGTCGGCGATCAGCTCGTTCGCCGCCTCGATCCGGAAGCGGGGCTTGCTCGTACGGGCCGGGGCGCCGCGGCGCAGCCATGCGAGCTCCTTGCGCATCAGGTTCTGCCGCTTGGCCTCCTCGGTGGCCGCGATGCGATCACGCTCGGCGCGGGCGAAGACGTAGTCGGAGTAGCCGCCCTCGTACTCGTGCACGGCGCCGCGCTGCACATCCCACATGCGCGTACAGACCTGGTCGAGGAACCAGCGGTCGTGGGTGACGACCACCAGCGCGGAGCGCCGTGCCCGCAGGTGCTCGGCGAGCCAGGCGATGCCCTCGACGTCGAGGTGGTTGGTGGGCTCGTCCAGGACGATCAGATCCTGTTCGGCGATCAGCAGCTGGGCGAGGGCGATCCGCCGGCGCTCGCCACCGGACAGCGGGCCGATGACCGTGTCCAGGCCCTCGGGGAAGGCGGGCAGGTCCAGGCCGCCGAAGAGACCGGTGAGGATGTCGCGGATCCTGGCGTCCCCGGCCCACTCGTGGTCGGCCATGTCGCCGATCACCTCGTGGCGGACCGTGGCGGCGGGATCGAGGGAGTCGTGCTGGGTGAGCACGCCGAGCCGCAGCCCCCCGGAGTGGGTGACACGGCCGTCGTCCGGGGACTCCAGCTTGGCGAGGATGCGGATGAGGGTGGTCTTTCCGTCGCCGTTGCGGCCGACGACGCCGATCCGGTCGCCCTCGCTGACGCCGAGGGAGATGCCGTCGAGCAGGGCACGGGTGCCGTACACCTTGCCGACGGCCTCGAGATTGACCAGATTGACGGCCATTTCACTCCTGATCTTGCGTCGGTGCCGACGCTGCGGATGATCGGCCTTCCAGAGTAGTCGCCGCGACGGACGTCCTGCGCCGCCCCTGCCAGGGCCCGGCCTGATCAGGGCAGTTTCCTCGGCGGCGACCGGCAGCCCGGTCGGGGCCGCCCGGCGGCCGCCGCGCGGCGGGGGCGCCCAGCAGCTCGACCGCGCCGGTCGGCCAGAGCCGTGGCAGAGCAGGAGGGGGCTGGTCGGGGCGGGGCCACGTTGCTGACCTTCTCACCAGGCATACCGACCACGGACAGCGGATACGGCCTGACCGCCTACCGCGCCGCCGCACCCGTGAGACCCGCGGCGGCGAGAGCTGGGTGCGAAGCCCGGAGGCCGAGAGGCGGCTGTCGGCCCGGGCTCAGCGGGGGATCTCCTCCACGTCCGAGAAGCCCTCCGTCCGGTTCCACCGGAGCCGCGTCACACTCTCGATGGAGGCGCTCGTGAAGCTGAGCTCCTGCGCGTCGCCGGAGGCCTTGGCCGTGGCCTTGTCCCAGCCGTCGAAGTCCTTGGTCACGTTCGTGTCCCAACGTGCCAGGCTCTTGGCGCCGACCGCGGCGATGGACTCGGTCGGAGGCTCACCGTCCGCGCAGTAGAGGCCGAAGTTCGCGATGGCCGCGACGGTGTCGCCGAAGGCCCTGAGTGCGATGCTCTGGCAGGGGCTGGTCCTGGTCTTGTAGATGAGCTGCGGCTTGCTCCACCCCTTGGCCCGGGGGCTGTAGTGCTGCTCCACGAGTCCACGGCCGGGGTCGTAGTGCATGCCCACGCGACGGCCGTCGTCCAGCTCGACCACCTCGGTGGTGGTGGACTTGGCCAGCCGGTGGGAGTAGCCGGAGGCACGGGTCTCTCCGGTCTCCGCCCCGCTCCGGCCACACGCGGCGGTCACCGCCAGCGTCACCACCCCGCCCAGGACCAGTACGCCACGACCGCGTATCCGCATACTCATCTCCCCTTCACCGTGCCGGACGGGCAACGTGCGTGATCCTTCATCCGGTCCACGGACCGATGCTCTGCCTCGCGTGGCAATCGCCGAGACCACGTGGTCCCCCGAGGCATACGCCCCTACCCGGCAGTCCGCCCGGCACTCCCGCCAGGCCAGAGGCCGCCGCCACACGAAAGGACGCGGGCCGCCGCGCCGGGGCACGAGGGCGCACGCTCACGGTGGTGCGTGGCAGTGCCCGGATGTCGGCTGGGAGTTCGCGTAGGTACGCGCAACTCCGGTCAGAGGTCGGAAGAGTGACCTGACCCCAGAGCCCGCGCTGAGCCGATGAGCGCTCTCCCCACAGCGATGGCCGGCTGCCCATGGCGTCATGCCGGTGCACCGCGGCGCGGCCGGGAGGCTTCTCCGGCTGGCCCCGCCCGAGGGGCTGGAACGCGGCCCGCCCGGAGAGCTACAGCAGAGTCGCCCCCGCCGCGGGGCTCGAGGCCACTCGGGCCGCGCGGCAGGTTCCCGAGGCCACCAGGGCTTCGGCCACCGCCTCGGCCGCCCGCTCGTCCGTGGTCAGGAATGCGCACGTCGGGCCGGAGCCGGAGACGAGGGAGGCCAGGGCTCCGGCCTTCGCCCCGGCCGCCAGGGTGTCGGCGAGGGAGGGGCGGAGCGAAACCGCGGCCGCCTGGAGGTCGTTGCTGGAGCCCCCAGCCATCAACGCCGACGCCAGGGCCGGGAGGTCACCCTCGGCCAGGGCGTCCAGCAGGGCCGGGGAGGGTTCCGGGTCGGGGATGTGGTCGGTCCCGGCGCCCAGGCCCACCTGGGGGCCGGGAGTCGTTCCCCCGGGGGCCCCGGCGCTGTCCGGCGGGGTCCCGGGGACCGTCCTCCGGGCGAACGCGGCCTCGCGCAGCCGGTCGCATTCCCGGTAGACGGCCGGGGTCGACAGGCCTCCGTCGGCCACCGCGAAGACCCAGTGGAAGGTGCCGCCGACGTCGAGGGGGGTGAGCCGCTCACCGCGTCCCCGCCCGAGCGCGGCGCCGCCGACCAGGCTGAACGGCACGTCGCTGCCCAACTCGGCGCAGATTTCCAGGAGTTCGGCCCGGGACGCGCCGGTGCCCCACAGGGCGTCGCAGGCCACCAGGGCGCCCGCGCCGTCCGCGCTGCCGCCCGCCATGCCCCCGGCGACAGGGATGTCCTTGGCGATATGGATGTGCACATCCGGTGTGATGCCGTGCCGGGCGGCGAGCAGTTCGGCGGCGCGCGCCGCCAGGTTCGTACGGTCCAGGGGGACCTGCGCGGCGTCCGGGCCGGACACGGTGATCCGCGGGGTGCCGGCCGTGCCCCCGCCGCCCGGCGAGGTGACGGTGATCTCGTCGTAGAGGCCCACGGCGAGGAAGACATTGGCCAGGTCGTGGAAGCCGTCCGGGCGCAGTCCGCCCACCGCGAGCTGGACGTTGACCTTGGCGGGGACGCGTGCGGTCACGGATGTGCTCACAGCCCGGCTCCCTTGATCTCCGCCTTGGCCTCCGCGATGCGGGCGAACTCCTCCACCGTCAGCGACTCCCCCCGTGCCTGCGGGGAGACACCGGCCGCGACCAGCGCCGCCTCGGCCGCGGCGGCGGAGCCCGCCCATCCGGCGAGTGCCGCCCGCAGCGTCTTGCGCCGCTGTGCGAAGGCCGCGTCGACGACCGCGAAGACCTCCTCGCGGGAGGCCGTCGTCTTCAGCGGCTCGGACCGGCGGACGAGCGAGACGAGGCCCGAGTCGACGTTCGGCGCGGGCCAGAAGACGGTGCGCCCGATGGCACCGGCCCGCTTCACGTGCGCGTACCACCGGGCTTTGACGGAGGGCACGCCGTACACCTTCGAACCGGGTGACGCCGCGAGCCGGTCGGCGACCTCCGACTGCACCATCACCAGCGTCCGCTCGATCGTCGGAAAGGTCGCCAGCATGTGCAGCAGCACGGGAACGGCGACGTTGTACGGCAGGTTGGCGACCAGCGCGGTCGGCGCGGGCCCCGGCAGTTCGTCCACCGTCATCGCGTCCGCGTGCACCAGCGCGAAGCGGTCCGCCCGTTGCGGAAGGCGCGCCTCGACGGTCGACGGGAGGGCCGCGGCGAGGACGTCGTCGATCTCGACCGCCGTCACCCGGTCCGCGGTCTCCAGCAGCGCCAGGGTCAGCGACCCGAGCCCCGGCCCGATCTCCACGACCACGTCGTCCGGCCGCACCTGCGCCGTCCGTACGATCCGGCGGACCGTGTTGGCGTCGATGACGAAGTTCTGGCCGCGCTGTTTGGTGGGGCGTACGCCCAGAGCGGCGGCGAGTTCGCGGATGTCGGCGGGGCCCAGGAGAGGGCCGGGCTCGTCAGGGGTGGGGCTGGTGCTCACTGGTGAAGCTTACGGCCGCAGTGCGGCCAGGGACTCGCCCCCCTTTGCACATACAGCTTCTTGGCCCGGTATGTCTGTTCCGCGGCCGGGGCGTCCTGCGGCCGGCCCCGGCCGCCCAGCGCCTGCCAGGTCGGGGTGTCGAACTGGTACAGACCGCCGTACGTGCCCGACGCGTCCACCGCCCCCGGCCGTCCACCCGACTCGCAGCGCGCCATCGCCGCCCAGTTCAGCCCGTCCGCACCGGCGACCGACGCGGGCACCGGCGCCGTGCCCACCCGTACCACCTCGTCCACGGGCTTGCGGACGACGTCCGACCGCAGCTTCCTCGGCTTCTGCTTCACCCCGTTGACGGTGCGCACCTCGTACGTGACGCGCTTGGCACCCTGCCGCCCCTGCTGGTCGACGACCTCGGTCCCGCTGAAGAGGTGGGGGTCGGCGTGCTCGACCCTCCGGTAGGGGATCGGCTGCTCCCGTACCTGCTCGCCCCGGGTGATCCGCAGGACCGAGATCGTCTGGCCGTCGCGCGGGAAGCTGTCGGGCGGTACGGAGGTGGTGTCCTCGCCGTGCAGCACGATGCCCGCCTCCTCGACGGCCTCCCGGACGGTGGCGGCGTTCGTACGGAGGGTGTGTTCCCGCCCGTCGGCCATGAAGGTGAGGGTGCGCTCCGTCCATACGTCGAGGGAGAGGCCGCGGCGGGAGATCGCGGAGTGGCGCGAGGCGGAGAGGTACGCGCCGTCGGCACGTACCCCGAGCTGGCGCAGTGCCCCGGCGACCGTGCGGGCCGTGGTCCACACCTGCTGACGCCGGCCGTCGAGGGTGAGGGTGACCGGCCGGCCGTAGCGGACGACGACCTCCTCCCCGGCGGCCAGCGCCTGCCCGGGGGCGGGTGCGACGATGTCGTGCGCGCCGTAGGGGACGCCCTCCTCGTCCAGGAGTTCCTCGACGTCGTCGGCGAAGGTGTGCAGGGTCCGGGGGACGCCGTCGACACTGAGCTTGATCGACTTGTCCTGCGCGATGAACGCGGAGGTGCCACCGGCCAGGAAGGCCACGACGAGCGCCTGCGGCACCAGACGGCGCAGGGCCTCGGGGCGCTCGGCGGCGCGCTTGCGGCGGGCGGCGAGGCGCGCGGCGGCCCGCCCTCCGACGGCGCCGGCCGGCGCGAAGCCGGCCGGCCGGACGAGGGGTGGGTATTGGCGGGGGACGCGGTCGGTCCGTTGCTCCGCAGCCTCGTATCCGGCCTCGGACGGTCTTCCGGTCTCGGACGGTCTTCCGGCCTCGGCCGGCCGGCCGTACGGAGCGGACGGGGCGTACGGCGCATAGCGGCCCTTCGGCACCGGCCCCTGCGGCTCGTACGGGTCGTACGCGGGCGGCGCGGCGTAGGTCTGCGCGGCCTGGGTGCGGCTGTGGCGGCCGCTGCGCGCAGCCCGGTGGCTGCCCTGTGCATTCCTCACGACGCTCCCTCCCCCGGCTACCGCTGGGAGGTGCCCCAGATCCGGCTGTCGGGCCGGGACTGTAGCGGAGGAATCGTCACTCTCCAAAGTTGTACGACTACAGCGTGTGTCCGGTCCGGTGGTTCACAGGCCGCGGGCGGGCGTTGTCAGTAGCCGAAGGCGCGGGCGGTGTTGGCGGCCACGGCGGCGGCCAGCGCGTCCTCGTCGACGCCCTTCACCTCGGCCATGGCACGCAGCGTGACCGGAACGAGATAGGGGGCGTTAGGCCGTCCGCGGTACGGCGCCGGGGTGAGGAAAGGCGCGTCGGTCTCCACCAGGAGCAGGTCCAGCGGGGCCACGGCAAGCGCGTCCCGCAGCGGCTGGGCGTTCTTGAAGGTGACGTTGCCCGCGAAGGACATCAGATAGCCGTGCTCGGCGCAGACCTTGGCCATCTCGGCGTCACCGGAGTAGCAGTGGAAGACGACGGTCTCGGGCGCACCTTCCTCGGCCAGGACGCGCAACACATCGTCGTGCGCCTCCCGGTCGTGGATGACCAGCGCCTTCCCGTGCCGTTTGGCGATGTCGACATGGCGGCGGAAGGACAGTTCCTGCGCGGCCATGCCGTCGGGGCCGGTGCGGAAGCGGTCGAGGCCCGTCTCGCCCACGCCGCGTACCTGCGGCAGCGCGGCGAGGGTGTCGATCTCGGCGAGCGCCGCGTCGAGGGCGGCTTCCCCGCCGGGCTCCCTGGCCCCCTGGCGGGACCAGCCGTCGGGGTCGCCGAGGACGATGCGCGGGGCTTCGTTGGGGTGCAGCGCCACGGTCGCCCAGACGCTCTCGTACGCGGCCGCCGTGTCGGCCGCCCAGTGGGAGCCGTTCACATCGCAGCCGACCTGGATCAGGGTCGTGACGCCGACCGAGGCGGCCTTGGCGAGCGCCTCCTCGACCGTGCCGCTCTGCATGTCGAGGTGGGTGTGGGAGTCGGCCACGGGCACGCGCAGCGGCTCGGGCAGCGGAGGCGGAGCCGCCTTGTCGTCCGCGCCGCCGTTCTTCCTGCCGCCGCCGCTTCCGCTTCCGCCCGTCGATGCTGTTGCCGCCATGGCGGCGATCCTATGCGGGCGGATCCAGTGACCCGTATCCGCCCGCGGACGGTCACTTGCGGTGGAAGACGTGCAGCAGGTCGGAGAGGTGCCGGTGGTGGGACTCGCCCTCCGGGCCGGGCCGGTCCTCATCGCTCGGAGCGGCGACGGCGGGCTCGCGGGCGCCCTGGGCCACGGGCTCGGCGGCGGGCTGGGCGGCAGGCTCGGCCCCGGGCCGGGTCACGGGCTCGGCGGCGGTCGGCACAGGCGGTTCCATCGGGGCCCTCGCGGAGAGCAGCGGCCCCGCGATGCCCTGTTGTTCCAGCGCTGCCGCGGCCGTCGGGATCTGGCCCGACCGCATGATGCGGACCACATGGCCGTCACAGTTGATGCAGGTGGGACGGGTCAGCGGGGAGGGGACGCGCTTGCCGTTCGCATAGTAGGTGACGACGGCGCGCCCCTGGGCGTCCGCGTGGTGGCGTATCTCGTACGCCTGCTCCCAACCGTGGCCGCACCGCATACAGGCGAAGGAGTAGGCCTCGTGCGTGGGCGGGCCCGCCTCCCCGTTGCGGGGCATCGGGGGAACACCGCGCGAGGTGTCTGCGATCTCACTCATGCCAGCTCCTCTTGTCCACAGGACAAGGTCTCCGGGACCGGGACGTCCCACATCCAGTGGACGCCCGACCCGGCGGGAACACAGCAGCCCCTGCCACCTGTTGGTGCAGATTTTGGGGTCGGTTGTGCAAAGCGCCCCATACGCGGTGGGGCCTTTGCTTATCAGATTAGTCCTTTACCTTCCGATGGTCCCGTTCGCTGCGCATTCTTTGCCGCCACCACCGCATCGAAGACCTCGCGCTTGGGTACGCCCGCCTCCGCCGCGACCGCCGCGATGGCCTCCTTGCGCCGTTCCCCCGCTTCTTCACGCACCGCGACCCGCCCGGCCAGCTCGGCCGGGTCCAGATCCTGCGGGCCCGGCGCGGCGGCGCCCTCGACGACGACGGTGATCTCTCCGCGTACGCCCTCGGCGGCCCATGCGGCGAGATCCTTCAGCGGTCCGCGCCGGACCTCCTCATAGGTCTTGGTCAGCTCTCGGCACACCGCGGCACGCCGGTCGGCGCCGAAGACCTCGGCCATGGCGGCGAGCGTGTCGTCCAGGCGGTGCGGGGCCTCGAAATAGACGAGCGTGCGGCGCTCGTCGGCGACCTCACGGAGGCGGCCGAGGCGTTCGCCCGCCTTGCGGGGCAGGAAGCCCTCGAAGCAGAAGCGGTCGACGGGGAGGCCCGAGAGCGCCAGTGCGGTGAGGACGGCGGAGGGGCCGGGGACCGCGGTGACCTTGATCTCCTGCTCGACGGCGGCGGCGACGAGCCGGTAGCCGGGGTCGGACACGGACGGCATCCCGGCGTCGGTGACCAGCAGCACACGCGCCCCGCCGGTGAGGGCCTCGACCAGCTCGGGGGTGCGGGCGGACTCATTGCCCTCGAAGTACGACACGATCCGGCCCGCCGGCTGGACGCCCAGGGCCTGGGTCAGCCGGCGCAGCCGCCGGGTGTCCTCGGCGGCCACCACATCGGCGGCGGCCAGCTCGGTGGCGAGGCGGGGCGGGGCGTCCGCGATGTCGCCGATGGGGGTCCCTGCGAGTACCAGCGTTCCAGTCACCTCCCCATCCTCGCAGGGCGCCCCAGGACCGGGGCGTCCGTGCCCGGACGGCTCCGGACGGCGCAGCCCGGGCGGTCCCCGGCACCGGGTTCGACAGCCGCGGGGCACCCCGCCCCGACTTCCGGGGGCGACATGACCGGCCACCCGGGGTTCGGCCGCGCCGCACCGGGCTCCGACAGTCCCCGACACCACGGCTCCGGCAGTCCCCGACACCACGGCTCCGGCGGTCCCGGACACCGCGCGTCTCGACAGTCCCGGCCCCGAGGGACGCAGGCGGCCCGACACCCAGGGTTTCCGGCAGCCCACGGCACCCGGGCCGGGCGTCCGCGGCACCCGGCCGGTCCCCTTCCGGGGCCGGGAGGCACCATCGCCCAGTCGCGTTCCCTACGATGGCGCGGTGACCACCAGTGACACCGCGACAGGAGCCCCGCAGGTGCTCGGCGAACAGCCCACCGGTGCGGCGGCCCCGCAGCCGAAGCCGACCGCCTGGCAGCTGCGGCTGCGCCGATACGGGCATGTGGACCGGCCGCGGACGTCGCTGCGGGACCGGCTGGTGCCCCCGTTCCCCGCCCCGGGCACCGGGCTGTGGACCATGCTGGGCATCGGCCCGGCGGCCGCACAGCGGCTCGCCCGCTGGTCCGGCTGGTGCGGTCCGGTCCTCGTCGCGCTGATCGCGGGTCTGCTGCGGTTCTGGCACCTGGGCAGCCCGAACGCCGTGATATTCGATGAGACGTACTACGCCAAGGACGCCTGGTCGCTGCTCCAGTACGGCTACGAGGGCACCTGGCCCAAGAACGCCAACGATCTGATCCTGGCCGACCCGCAACGGATCCCGCTCAGCCCCGAGCACTCGTACGTCGTCCATCCCCCCGTCGGCAAGTGGACCATCGCCCTGGGCGAGTCCGTCTTCGGGCTGCATCCGTTCGGCTGGCGCTTCATGCTCGCCGTCCTCGGAACGCTCTCCGTGCTGATGCTCTGCCGCATCGGGCGGCGGCTGTTCCGGTCGACCGCGCTCGGCTGTCTGGCGGGCGGGCTGCTCGCCGTGGACGGTCTGCACTTCGTGATGAGCCGTACGGCGCTGCTCGACCTGGTGCTGATGTTCTGGGTGCTGGCGGCCTTCGGCTGCCTGCTGCTGGACCGGGACCGGACCAGGGCCCGGCTGGCGGCGGCACTGCCCGCGGACGAGAGCGGGGTCCTGCGGCCGGACGCGCAGGTGGGCGACCGGCTGGGGCTCGGGTGGCGGCCGTGCCGGCTGGCGGCCGGACTGTGTCTGGGCCTGGCCTGCGCCACGAAGTGGAACGGGCTCTACGTCCTGGCTGCCTTCGGCCTCCTCACCGTGCTGTGGGACGCCGCCGCGCGCCGCACGGCCGGCGCCCGGCGCCCGTACCGCTCGATGGCCCGTCGCGATCTGCTTCCCGCGTTCTCGTCGCTGGTGCCGGTGGCGGTGGTGACATATATCGCGTCCTGGGCGGGCTGGTTCGCCACGAAGGGCGGCTACTTCCGCGACTGGGCGGAGACGGGCGGCCACCAGGGCGGCGCCTGGAGCTGGCTGCCCGGCCCGCTGCGCAGCCTCTGGCACTACCAGTCGGAGGTCTACAACTTCCACGTCGGTCTGACCTCGCCGCACACCTACCAGTCCAACCCGTGGAGCTGGCTCGTGCTGGGCCGCCCGGTCTCGTACTTCTACGAGTCTCCGGACGCCGGCAAGGACGGCTGCCCCGCGGACACGGCGGGCAAGTGCGCACGCGAGGTCCTGGCGATCGGCACCCCGCTGCTCTGGTGGACGGCGTGCTTCGCCGTGCTGTACATGCTCTACCGCTGGGCGTTCCGGCGGGACTGGCGGGCGGGCGCGATCCTGTGCGGCATCGCGGCGGGCTGGCTCCCCTGGTTCATGTACCAGGAACGGACGATTTTCCTGTTCTACGCCGTGGTGTTCGTGCCGTTCCTCTGCCTGGCCGTGGCGATGATGATCGGGGCCTTCCTGGGCCCGCCGGGTTCGAGCGAGCGCCGGCGGGCGCTGGGTGCGGTCGGCGCGGGCGTGCTCGTCCTGCTCATCGTGTGGAACTTCATCTACTTCTTCCCGCTTTACACTGGGCAGCCGCTGCCGGTGGAGTCCTGGCGGAACCGTATGTGGCTGGACACCTGGGTGTAATCGCGTAGAGTGCGCCGCGGTCGCGCTCTTAATCAATTGATTAAGAGGTCAGAGAGACACTGTGGGGGTTTCTCCAATGCGGAGTGGCGGGAAGGTCGCTGTCATCGGCGGAGTCGTAGCCGCGATGATGGGGGCCGCTGGGTACGGCGCGTACGCCCTGATGGGCAGTCCGGCGGACGAATCGGCATCGGACGCCAAGCCGGCCCCGGTCAAGACCGGGCCGCCCAGCGCGGCCGAGGTCAGGAAGACCGCGCGGGACTTCCTCGCCGCGTGGAGTTCGGGCCACGCGGCCCGGGCCGCGTCCCTCACGGACGACAACGAAGCCGCGGCCGAGGCGCTCACGGGCTACCGCAAGGACGCGCACATCTCCGACGTGACGCTCGAAGCGGGCCGGAGCACGGGCACCACGGTGCCGTTCAGCGTCAACGCGGTGATCTCCTACGGCGGTCAGAAGGCCACCTGGACGTATGACTCCGAACTCGCCGTCGTACGCGCGAAGAAGACCGGACGGGCCCTGGTCGACTGGCGGCCGTCCGTGGTCCACCCCAAGCTCCGCGACGGCGACTCCCTCAAGACGGGCGAGGCCGAGGCCCCGCCCATCAAGGCCGTGGACCACAACGGCACGGAGCTGACCGAGAAGGACCACCCGGCGCTGGCCGGGGTGCTCGACAACCTGCGCGAGCGGTACGGCGACAAGGCGGGCGG
Source organism: Streptomyces sp. 8N706 (assembly GCF_052245415.1). Taxonomy (NCBI): domain Bacteria; kingdom Bacillati; phylum Actinomycetota; class Actinomycetes; order Kitasatosporales; family Streptomycetaceae; genus Streptomyces; species Streptomyces sp. 8N706. Next base: position 29,135 of record NZ_JBQQBW010000061.1, read on the forward strand.
TACGGCCGGTGTGGAGCTGTGGATCGCCCGCGCCAACGGCACCAGACCGGCGGACGGCACGACCACGGCGGACGCTACCGAGAAGAACGCCGAGCAGCCCGACGAGACCCTGAAGGTCCTCTCCAAGGGCACGCCCGGCACCCTCCGTACGACCCTCGACGCCGCGATGCAGACCAAGGCCGAGCAGGCGGTGAGCAAGCACAGCAAGGCGGCCGCGGTGGTCATGAAGCCGAGCACCGGCGAGATCCTCGCTGTCGCCAACTCGCCGGCCGAGGGCTACAACACCGCGCTGCAGGGCTCCCTGGCCCCCGGCTCGACCATGAAGATCATCTCGTCCGCGCTGCTCATCGACAAGGAGCTGGCCGCCTGGGGCAAGCAGCACCCGTGCCCCAAGTACGCGGCGTACGGCGGCTGGAAGTTCCAGAACGACAAGAAGTTCGAAATCAAGAACGGCACGTTCGAGCAGAGCTTCGCCCGCTCCTGCAACACCGCCTTCATCAGCCAGGCCGCGAAGTTCGGTGACGACGCGCTGACGCAGGAGGCCCGGGACATCTTCGGGATCGGGCTGAACTGGCAGACCGGTGTGCCCTCCTTCGACGGCGCCGTACCGGTGCAGACCGACGCGCCCAAGGCGGCGTCGCTGATCGGCCAGGGCGGCGTCCGGATGAACCCGCTCACCATGGCGTCGGTCGCCTCCACCGTCCGTACGGGCTCCTTCCACCAGCCGTTCCTCGTCTCCCCGTCGGTCGACAACCGGCAGCTGGCCAAGGCGTCCCGCTCCCTCTCCCCGGAAGCCGCGCAGCAGCTGCGCAAGTTGATGCACCTCACCGCGACCCAGGGCACGGCCGCGGAGGCGATGGCCGGACTCGGCGGCGACACCGGCGCCAAGACGGGGTCGGCGGAGGTCGACGGGCAGAAGAAGCCGAACGGCTGGTTCACGGCCTACCGGGGCGATCTGGCCGCTGCGGCGGTGGTCCCGGAAGGCGGCCACGGCGGTGAGTCGGCCGGCCCGCTGGTGGCACAACTGCTCCGCGGCTGAGCCGCGACGGATCGCGCGCGCGGCCGAGTTCCCCGTCGGCCGGGCGGCCCGTGGGAGGACACCGCGCCGTCGTCACGTACTCACCACTTCGTGGCGGAGTTCCGGACGCGGCGGCGCGTACAGGCCGGGCGGCAGGGCCGCACGCCTAACGTTCACGGCGTGGATCATGCACCAGCTGCCGCGGGGACCGGTGCGGGCGCCGAGCGTCTGGCGGCCCTGTCGGACGGGGTCTTCGCCATCGCCATGACCCTGCTGGTGCTCGACATCTCGGTCCCGGCCGGGCTGAACGACGCGGAGTTCCGCGAAGCCCTGGGCGATGCCGTTCCGAACCTCGGGGCCTACGTGTTGAGCTTCGCGGTCATCGCGCAGTTCTGGAGCGGCCACCGCCGGATTCTGAGCGGCTTCCCCACGGTGGACGGCACGGTCATCGGGCTCACGCTGCTGGGCCTCGGCCTGATCGCGCTGTTGCCGTTCCCCACCTCGCTGCTCGCCGAGTACGGCGACGAACCCGCGGCCGTCGCCATCTACTCCGGGAGCGTCGCCCTCCAGAACATGGCCCATTTCGCGCTGCTGCTCACCTCCCACCGGCGCCTCGGCCGCCCGGCCGACCCGGTCACGCTCCGGGCACGGCGCCTCGACGTCGCCGATATGTGCTCGACCGTGCTGGTGTTCGGCATCGGCGTGCCGCTCGCCTTCGTCTCCCCGACCGTCGCTCTCTGGTTCTGGCTCACTCTGGTCCCGGCCAAAGCCGTGATCGGGCGCCGGCAGCGACGCGTGGCACCGGGCCGGACGACCGCGCCCGGCAGCCCGGTGTAATGCGGCGGAGTCATCCTCGCCGGGGCCGGTACGCCCTCCCGTCAGGCGAGCCATCCGGCACCTCAGTGCTCAGAAGCGCGAAGGCCGGTGCGAACGCCACCATGGTGAGCACTCCGCGGGGCGGCCCCCACCGCGCATTCGCTGCGGTGCCAACCAAGTGACTACTCCCCGACGTTGGGAAGTGCGGCACCGATCAGGCGTACCGTGGATGGCGACCCGGACTGAGGTGACCATGGCTGACGCTCTGACCATCGGAGACCGGCTGGCGGCGGTGCGGACACGGCGCGGTGTGACACAGGAACAGCTCGCGGAACGGGCACGCCTCAGCGTGGACACCGTGCGCAAGCTGGAGCAAAACCAGCGCCGGACCGCGCGGCTGGCCACACTGAACGCACTGGCTCGCGCCCTGGATGTGGAGACATCCGTGCTCGTCGGCCAGCCGACGGTGCTGGAGCCCGCCAACGGTGCGGAACCGCCCAGCATCCTCGCGCTGCGCCGCGCCGTCACTCCCCTTGCGGACATACCGGGACTCGGCGAGACCGACGACGACGTGCCGCCCCCCTCCATCGCCCAGCTTCGGGCTGCGATCCGGTCCACCGAAGCCGTCCGCCGCCGCGGCGAGTTCACAAAGATCACCTCGCTGCTGCCGGTATTGATCTCGGATGCGAGGGCGGCCGTCCGGGCCCATACGGAAGGCGATCGCGCCGCCGCACAGGCGGTGCTCGCTGAGGCGTATCAGATTGCCGCGACCACGCTCGCGGGTCTCGGCAAGGAGGATGCCGCCTTCACAGCGATCGAGCACTCCATCGCTGCCGCACGGCAGTCCGACGATCCCCATCTGGAGACGATGGCCATTTCGTGCCTGTCGTGGATCTTCACCAAGCAGGGCCGCATCGACGACGCGGAGCGGGTGGCGGTCGAAACGGCCGCCCGGATCGAGCCGGGCTTCCGCTCGTCCCCGGTCGACTTGTCCCTGTGGGGCATCCTCTTGCTGCGCGGCGCGACCGCTGCCGTACGGGCCGAGCGCAAGGACACCGCCAGGGACCTGCTGTGCCTGGCCTCGGCCGCCGCCGCCCGGATCGGTACGGACCGCTTGGACTACGCGACGCCCTTCGGCCCCACCAACACGGCCGTTGCCACGGTGAATGCGTACGTGGACATGGGAGAGCCCGCCAAGGCCATCGACCACGCCGAGCGTCTGCCTGACATGTCCTCCCTGCCGCCGACCTGGCTGGCCAGGCATCACGTGGACCGCGCCCTCGCCTACGCCGACATGAGCCGCGATGACAGAGCCGTCCGCGCCCTGCTGGCGGCCGACCGTGCCGCACCCGAATGGATGCGTTACCACGCCACATCCCGCCATCTCGTCACGGAACTCCGGGGACGCGAACGCAGGCGGCATTCACCGGTCAGGGATCTGGCCATGAGACTGCATATCGAGGAGTAGGACGCAGCGTCTCAGGGGAACGGTCCGGTCGCACAGCTCGTCCCTGTTGTCGGCCTTGTCGCCGTAGCACTGTGCGCCCATGACAGAAGCCGTACGGGCGGAAGCGACCGCGCCGCCCTCGATGAAGGCCTCCTCCGAGGCAAACTGGCAGTTCAGGCGCAGCGCCCGGAGCATTCCTCTGGCCCGCGCCGTCCTCCGAACGCAGCTCGCGGCGTGGGACGTCGCCGGAGAAACCGCCGATACCGCGTGCTTACTGCTCTCCGAGCTCATGACCAACGCGCACACCCACGCACGTGTGCCTCGGGGGCGCGAGATCGGCGTCCGGTTCGCACGGTACGACGGGCTCCTTCGTGTCGAAGTAGCTGATGCAAGTGTCCAGCGGCCGACTCCCCGTACACCGTCTGCCGATGAGGAGCACGGGCGCGGGTTGGCGCTCGTGGCCGCTCTCGCCGAGAGGTGGGGCGTCTGCCCGCGTCGTCACGGCATCGGCAAGGCCGTCTGGGCGGAGATCAGGCTCCCGTAGGGAACGAGAGGTGAGGCGGTCGGCGCAGACCGGCAACCGGGTTCCGCATGCGCCGCCGAACCGCACGAGGAGGTCATGACACAGGTCGGGCCCGACCGGAGGTCAGAGGGCGGCGTAGACGGCGTCGATGAGGGCCATCTTGCGGGGGTCGTCCGCGATGTTGGGGCCCATGGCGTTCATGACGTAGCCGATGCTGACACCGGCTTCCGGGTCGCCCAGGCCGAAGGAGCCCCCGTAGCCGTCGTGGCCGAAGGCGCGGGGGTTGGGGCCGTACGAGCCTCGGGGCCCGCTCAGCCAGCAGCCCAGTGCGATCTCCGTCTCGCGCCCCATCCCCGCGCCCACGACCAGGTCCAGGCACGGGCCCTGGCCCTCCCGGATCCGGTCGACCGCGTCCCGTCCGAACACGCCCCGCTCACCGGCCAGGAGCCCGTACAGGGCGGCGACCGCACGCGCGGTGCCGTGGCCGTTGAGGGCCGGCAGCTCGGCCCGGCGCCAGGGTGCCGTATTCGCGTCCGCGGCCCCGACCACGGGGTTGGACAGGGCAGCGATCGCGGCCGGGTGCAACTGGGCGAAGACCGCACTCTGTTCGCTGCCGGCCGTCGCCCGCGGCGGCAGGAGTTCCGCGACCCGGGAGCCCTCGGACTCCGGCAGACCGATGGTGAAGTCGATGCCGAGGGGCCCGGTCACGCGTTCCCGCAGATACGCGCCCGTGGTCCGGCCCGTCACCCGGCGGATCACCTCTCCGACCAGGAAGCCGTACGTGAGGGCGTGATAGCCGGAACGGCTCCCCGGCTCCCACCACGGCTCGGTCGCCGCAAGCCGGGAGACCGTCAGCTCCCAGTCGTAGAGGTCGGCCACGGTGGTGGGCTCCCGCAGGCCCGCCAGCCCCGCACGGTGGGACAGCAGGTACCGGACCGGCAGCTCTTCCTTGCCCGCCGCCGCGAACTCGGGCCAGTAGCGGGCCACCGGAGCGTCCAGGTCGAGCCGTCCGTCCTCGACCAGCAGATGGGCGAGGAGGGCGGTGACTCCCTTGGTCGTCGACCAGACGTTGGCAAGCGTGTCCCGCTCCCACCGCCGGGTGCGGGCCGCGTCCGCCCAGCCGCCCCAGAGGTCCACGACGGGCTCTCCGTCGACCGATACCGCCACTGCCGCACCGAGCTCACCCCGGGCGTCGAAGTTCTGCTGGAAGGTTTCGCGCACCCCTTTGAAGCGGGCTTCGCACAGGCCCTGGACCTCGGTCATCGACAAACGCCCCCAACTCCTCGACGTACGGCCGGAACCCGGCAGATCGTACCGACCGGTCGGACCGGCGGGAAGACGGCCTCTCCTCGGTCGGCCACCCGTCGTCGCCTCCGCCACCGGCGCGCGCACCGAACCGGACGGGCACCGCCGAGTGACTCGTGCGGAACCTACTCGTTCAGCGAGAGCCCGAGGACGAGCGTGCCCGCGGGCAGATCGATGGTCTGGTTACGGTCGAAGGGCTTGTCCCACTCGTTGGTGCCGGTCTTCAGATGCAGCGATCCACGGTTGTTCGCGGTGTGCACCTGGTAGGCGAAGTACGCCTGGTCGGGGTTGGTCGTCCGCCCCGAACCGCTCCAGCAGGTGCTGTGGTTGGGGACGGTGCCCTTGCCCTGGTAGTCGATGACCAGGGATCCGGCCGGCGCGACCGAGCAGTAGATCCAGCGGTCCGGCTTCTGCGCGGCCTTCACCGCGGCGGCCGGGACGGTGGTCTGCTTCCCGGAGGCGGCGGAGACCGGCCCGGCTGCGGCACTCAGGGTGCCGGCAGCGGCCACGACGACCAGGGCGGCGGATGCCTTCCGACGTACGGTGCTGAGCATGTTCATTCCCCCATGCAGTAACTGTTGGGCCCAGGGGGTCGTGGTCTCGCCCCCGTGACCCTGTGGGCAAGAACAACTCTGCGTGGTTCCTGGGACGTTGCCCACCTGGAACCTCTGAGGGTGCGGGTGGATGCGTCGGGCGGAGCCGTAAGACGCCGGGCGAGCGGCCAGTGAGGTTTCCCGGCGCCGTTTCGGGCCACGGTCCGGGCCGGGCCGGTCAACCCCTCTGCGCCGCCAGACAGTCGCGGACCGCACGGACCAGGGCCTGGGCCCTCGGGTCGGCGGTGACGTTCTGCTGCATGCCGTTGGTGACATAGCCGAAGGCGGTACCGGACTCCGGGTCGGCGAAGCCCAGGGAGCCGCCGCGGCCGGGGTGGCCGAAGGAGCCGGGAGAGAGCAGCGGGGAGGCGGGGCCGTGGAGCATATAGCCCAGCCCGAAGCGGGTGTTCACGACGAGGACCCGGTCCGGACCCGCGGACTCCTCGGTACGCGCCAGGGTGAGGGTCGCGGGCGCGAAGAGGGGCCGTCCCCCGTCGGGCAGGGCACCGATCAGCGCGGCATAGAAGCGGGCCAGGGCACGCGCCGTGGCGATGCCTCCCGAGGCGGGCAGTTCGGCCGTGTGATACGCGGGGTCGTTCTCGTCGGGGAGTGGGTCGATGGCGGAGAAGGCGCGGCGGGTCAGGGTGGCCGGGTCCCGGTAGGCGTCGGAGACCGAGCGCTTGGGGCGGACGCGCAGCCCCTGCGCTGCGGGCGGCGTGGGGGTTTCCACATCCGCGATCCGGCCGGTCCGGCCCGCCGCGGACGCCGGCAGTCCGATCCACAGGTCCAGGCCCAGCGGCCCGGCGATCTCCTCCGCCACCCAGCGTCCGATCGTCCGGCCGGTGACGCGCCGGACGAGCTCGCCGATGAGCCAGCTGTAGGTCTGGGCGTGGTAGCCGTGCGCGCAGCCGGGCTCCCACGCGGGCGCCTGCGCGGCAACGGCCCGTGGGCCGCTGACCCCGTCGGTGGCCTCGGACGGAGTCAGCGGGGTGTCGAGGACGGGCAGCCCGGCGCGGTGCGTCAGCAGATGCCGTACGAGCACCCGCTCCTTGCCGTTGGCCTTGAACTCGGGCCAGTACGTGCCCACCGGGGCGTCGAGGTCGAGCAGCCCCCGCTGGTGCAGCATCAGCGGTACGGCGGCCGCCACGCCCTTGGTGGCGGACCGTACGACCTGCGCGGTGTCCTGTGTCCAGGGTGCGGAGCCCTCGGCGTCCGCCGTACCCGCCCACAGGTCGACGACCTTCCGGCGCCGGGTGTGGACGGCGACCGCCGCTCCGCGCTCCCCGCGCTGCTCGAAGTTACGGACGAAGGCGTCCCGGACCGGCTCGAAGCCGTCCGCCACCATGCCCTGGACGTCCACCACTGGTGCGTACTCCTGCCACGACTCGTTCGACCGACAACCTCCCCATGGTGCCTGGGCGCCGGTGGCGGGCCGACGGCGGGGGCCGTCCGTCCCGGCGGCCGGACATCCGGAAGGGGAGCGGCGGGGCTCAGGCCGTGGGGACCGTCACCGAGCGCGGATCAAAACCGAACGGCAGCTCGAGCCGGTGGGCACGCATCAAGTCCCCGTCGCACAGCAGGTCCTGGGTCCGGCCGTCGGCGGCGATCACACCGCCGCTGAGCACCACCGAACGCGGACACAGCTCCAGGGCGTAGGGCAGGTCGTGGGTGACCATCAGCACGGTGACATCGAGCGACCGCAGAATGTCCGCGAGTTCGCGCCGCGACGCGGGGTCGAGGTTGGACGAGGGCTCGTCGAGGACCAGGATCTCCGGCTCCATGGCGAGCACGGTGGCGACCGCGACCCGGCGGCGCTGGCCGAAGGAGAGATGGTGCGGGGGCCGGTCGGCGTAGGCGGCCATACCGACCCGCTCCAGGGCCCGTACGACCCGGGCCTCCAGCTCCGGGCCGCGCAGCCCGGCGGCGGCCGGGCCGAAGGCGACGTCCTCGCGGACGGTGGGCATGAAGAGCTGGTCGTCGGGGTCCTGGAAGACGATGCCGACGCGGCGGCGGATCTCCGCGAGATTCCGCTTCTCCACGGGCAGGCCCGCGACCGCGACGCTGCCCGCCCCGCCGGAGAGGATGCCGTTGAGGTGCAGGACGAGCGTGGTCTTGCCTGCGCCGTTGGGGCCGAGGAGGGCGACGCGCTCACCGCGCGCCACGGTCAGATCGACGCCGAACAGCGCCTGGTGGCCGTCGGGGTAGGCATAGGCGAGGCCGCTCACGGCGAGCGAGGCGGGGACTCCGGGAGAGGGGGAGGCGGGGGTCGCGGTCACAGGGTCCATCCCATCAGGCATATGGCGAGGGCCGCGGCGGGCAGGGCGGCGGCGTACGACCACTGGGCCCGGGTCGCCGCCATGTCGTCGATCATCGGCATGGTGCCCGCGTAGCCCCGGCTGACCATCGCGAGATGCACCCGCTCACCCCGCTCGTACGAGCGGATGAAGAGGGCCCCGGCCGACTTCGCCAGCACGCCCCACTGCCGGATCCCGCGCGCCTCGAAGCCGCGCGAGACCCGGGCGATCCTCATCCGGCGCATCTCATCGGTGATCACATCGCCGTAACGGATCATGAAGGAGGCGATCTGGACCAGCAGCGGAGGCATCCGCAGCCGCTGGAGGCCGAGCAGCAGGGCACGCAGCTCGGTGGTCGAGGCGAGCAGGACGGACGCGGCGACGCCGAGCGTGCCCTTCGCAAGGATGTTCCAGGCGCCCCAGAGTCCGGATTCGCTCAGCGAGAGGCCGAGCACCTCGACGTACGGGCCGTCGGCCACGAACGGCATCAGCACTGCGGCGACCACGAACGGGACCTCGATGAGGAGCCTCTTGAGCAGGAGGCCGGCGGGTATCCGGGCCACGGCGGCCACGGCGCCGAGCAGCAGCGCGTACAGCCCGAAGGCCCAGACCGTCTCGCGCGGTGTGCTGACCACGACCAGCACGAAGCAGAGAACGGCTGCGATCTTGCAGTGCGCCGGGAGCCGGTGCACGGGCGAGTGGCCGTGCCGGTACAGCTGGTGCGCGTGCCCCGCTCCCATGTCAGCCGACGTCGGAGGAGGCTGCGGAGGAAGCGGCCACGGAGGAGGACGGCGTCCGGCGGCGGACGACCCAGAAGACGCCGGTGCCGACGACCAGGGTCGCGCCGACGCCGATCACGCCCGCCAGGCCGCCGGAGAGCCGGGGGTTGTCGACGTTCTTGGTCTGGTAGTCGGCGAGGGGGGAGTTTGCGGCGGTGTGGACCTCGACCTTGTTGTCCATGCCGTGGTCGGCGGCGACCTTCTCCAGGCCGTCGGGGCTGGCGGAGGCGTAGTAGCTGAGGCCGCCCGCGAGGAGCAGCGCGGCGAGGACGCCGACAATCCACAGACGCCTGACGCTGAACGGGGCCCGCTTCCGGGCCGCTTCGGGGGCCTCGGACGCGGCGGCCCCTGACGCGGGGACGGACGCGGGGACGGACGCGGACTCGGACGCGGGGACGGACGCGGTGGGGGTGACGGGCGTGGATGCGGACGGCCGGGCGGCCATGGCCCTGTCCTCCTGGAGTGCTGCGGCGGTGGCCTTCTGCTCGTTCTCTCCGGCGCGCGTCATCAGGCGCTCGCCTCCTCGGAACGCGGCGTGGCGCCCTCCGGGGTCCGCCCGCCGAGGGCGGTTGCCCCTGACGCGGCGGGCGCGGCGACGGTGGAGTCCGCGGGCGCCACGGGCGTCGACGGGGCAGCCGTCCGCAGGGCCGGCGGCTGCTGGAGCCCGCGGGCGCCGTGGACCAGGTCGGGGCGTACGGCCATCACCGCGCCCACCGTGAGGGCGGTGATCGCCGCCTCGCCGAGGCCGATTACGAAATGGACCCCGACCATCGCGCCGAAGACCTTGCCGATCGCGATATCGGCGGTCCCGCCGATCGCGTAGAGACCGGTGAAGGCGACGGCGGCGGCCGGTACGGAGACGAGGGCCGCCACGAACGCGGCCGCCGTGACCGACGCACGGCTGCGCGGCAGCACCGTCACCAGGCCGCGGAAGAGGGCGTAGGCGACCGGAACCGCCACGACGGCCATATCGGTGATGTTGACGCCGAGCGCGGTGAGACCCCCGTCGGCGAACAGAATCCCCTGCATGAGCAGCACCACGGAGATACAGAGCACCCCCGTGAAGGGCCCGACGAGGATCGCCGCGAGCGCGCCGCCCAGCAGATGCCCGCTGACGCCGACCCCGACGGGGAAGTTGAGCATCTGAACAGCGAAGATGAAGGCGGCGACGAGGCCGGCCAGGGGCGCGGTGCGCTCCTCCAGCTCACGGCGGGCGCCACGGAGACTGACCGCGACCGCGACCGCCGCGACGGCGCCGGTGGCCACGGACACGGGTGCGTCGATGAATCCGTCGGGAACATGCATGGCGGGGCTCCGCTGGGTTCGCTGTGAGGAACTGTTCAATGATAGTGGCTACCTGCGAATGATTCGCAAGAGCGCCTTCCGCGCGAGAGAGGCTCACCTCGCGCCGGGCCCCGCCCTCCGGTGCGCCGGAGGGCGTTTACGGTCGGGGCGGTACCACCGAGCGCGGCCCCCGGCCGGGACGAGTCTGCGAGAATCGCCCGGACAGATCCGGGGTGGCGGGCCGGGCCTTCTGACCAAATCCTGAAGAGGACGCCGTTGCAGACGCCGTTCCAGGGTGCCGGGGACGCGATCCGCCGAGGGAGGTCGGACGCCATGATCATGGCCGCCGAGTCCCCTGTCGCCCCGCCCCAGCTGAGCCGCCGCCGTACCAACGCCGTGTTCGTGACGGTCGTCGTCGGGCTGATGCTCGCCGCCCTCGACCAGCTGATCATCTCGACGGCGCTGCCCACGATCGTCGCGGAGCTGGGCGGTGCGGGGCACATGGCGTGGGTGGTGACCGCGTATCTGCTCACCGAGACGGTCGCGACCGTCCTGGTCGGCAAGTTCGGCGACATGTTCGGCCGCAAGGTCGTCTTCCAGGTCAGCGCGGTCGTCTTCGTCGTCGGCTCGATCCTGGCCGGCTCCGCGAACAACATGCTCATGCTGATCGGGGGCCGGGCCATCCAGGGCATCGGCGGCGGCGGTCTCATGGTCACCGCGATGGCACTCATCGCCGACGTCATCCCGCTGCGGCAGCGCGGGAGGTACCAGGGCGCCCTGGGTGCGATCTTCGGGATCACCACCGTCGTCGGCCCCACCCTCGGCGGGGTCTTCACCGACCAGGCCACCTGGCGCTGGTGCTTCTACATCAACGTCCCCATCGCGGCCGTCATGATCGTCATGGCCGCCCGGACGATCCCGGTCATCCGCGCGGCGTCGCGACCGGTCATCGACTACGCGGGCATCGTGCTGGCCTCCATCGGGGCGTCCGCCCTCGTCCTGGGACTGGAGTGGGCCGGGAGCACCTACCCCTGGGGATCGGTGACGATCATCGGGCTGTTCATCGGCTCCGCCGTGCTGCTCACCGCGTTCGTCTTCGTGGAGCTGCGGGCCCGGGAGCCCATGATGCCGATGGACCTCTTCCGGAATCCCGTGTTCACGGTGTGTTCGATCCTCAGCTTCATCGTCGGCTTCGCACTGCTCGGAGCCCTCACCTATCTGCCGACCTACCTGCAGTTCGTCGACGGGATCACCGCGACCGCGTCCGGGGTGCGGACCCTGCCCATGGTCATCGGACTGCTGGCCACCGCCCTGCTGGCCGGAGAGGTGGTCAGCCGCACCGGCCGGTACAAGATCTTCCCCATTCTGGGCTCCGGGATCACCGCGTTGGGCCTGGTCCTGATGTCCACCATGGGCGCGAGCACCGGCCCGTGGCTGGAGACCCTTTATATGTTCGTGCTGGGTCTCGGCATCGGACTGACCATGCAGGTGCTGACGATCGCGGTGCAGAACACGGTCCCGTACCACGAACTGGGCGTCGCGACCTCGGGTGTCACCTTCTTCCGTACGTTGGGCAGTGCCTTCGGTACGGCTGTCTTCGGGAGCCTGTACATCAGCAGACTGGAGCCCAACCTCGCCGAGGCGCACGCCGCGTCTCCGGGGGTCCCGGACGGGCTGGTGCAGAGCCCCAAGGGGCTGCATCTGCTCCCCGACGCCCGCGCGGCCCCGTTCATCGAGGCCTATGCCGACACCGTGAACGATGTCTTCCTCTGGGTCGTCCCGGTGTCGCTCGTCGGCTTCGCGGTGGCGTTGTTCCTCAAGGAGGTGCCGCTGCGCGACAGCGCACGCGCCGGGGCCATGGACATCGGGGAAGGGTTCGCCGCGCCGGACTCCCCGGACGCCGACCAGCAGCTGGCACGTGCCGTGGCGAGTGTGATGCGCAGGGCGGAAGGGCCGGTCAGCCGTCAGCTCATCGCCGAGTGCGGCAGTCCGCTCTCCCCCGACGAGGCCTGGGCGGTCGGTCAGGTCCACTGGCGCGCCCGGCTCCGGCGCGGGGCGCATCTGAACGCGATCGCCGCCGCGCACCGGATGCCGGTGGAGGTCCTGGAGCCGGTGTTCGACCGGATCGTGGAGGCCGGGTACGCGGACCGGGACGGCGACCGGCTCCGGCTCACGACGGCCGGACAGGCGGAGATCGACCGGCTGACCACCGCTTGGCGGCACTGGCTCGACGAGCGGCTGGAGGACTGGGACGTCAGTGACCCGGTGGACCGAGCCCGGATGGACCGTGCGCTCGACCATTTGGCGGCCGAACTCCTGGAGGAGGCGGAGTCCCAGTACGAACGCACCCCGGTGTGAGCCTTCACGGGCGACGGTGCACGGCGAGTCCCTGTACCGCGGATCGGTGTACGGCGGATCGTCCGTACGGACGGCGAGCGGTGTACGGACGGTTGGAGGGACGGGCGGTCGGTGTACGGCCGGTTGGAGGGACGGGCGGTCGGTGTACGGCCGGCGGGCGGACGACGGACGCGGAGGACCGACGGCGGTGACGGCCGGTCGGCGTACGGACAGCGGGCCGTTGTACGGACC
>NZ_JBQQBW010000062.1:0-41364 GCF_052245415.1 Streptomyces sp. 8N706
GTGGCGGTGACGGTTCCGGTGGTGAGTGTTGTGGTGGTGAAGCAGGCTTGTCCGGTGCCGTCGAGGGGGACGGTTTGGTTGAGTCCGCCGGGTTCGGTGAAGGTGACGGTTCCGGTGGGTGTGCCGGTTCCGGGTGGGTTGGTGGTCACGGTGGCGCAGACGGTGACGGTCTCACCGCAGACCGAGGGATTCGGAGTCACCGTGACGGACGTGGTGGTGGCTGCTTCATTGACAGTGACGACCACGGTGCCGGTGGAGCCGGTGAAGCAGGGGTCCTCACCGTTGTAGGTGGCGGTGACGGTTCCCGCTGCGAGTGTTGTGGTGGTGAAGCAGGCTTGTCCGGTGCCGTCGAGGGGGACGGTTTGGTTGAGTCCGCCGGGCCCGGTGAAGGTGACCGTTCCCGTCGGTGTGCCGGTTCCGGGTGGGTTGGTGGTCACGGTGGCGCAGACGGTGACGGTCTCACCGCAGACCGACGGATTCGGCGTGGCCGTGACGGTTGTTGTGGTGGAGGCCTCGTTAACGGTCACGCCCACGGTGTCCGACGAACCCGTGACACAGGTGTCGCCGCCATAGGTGGCGGTGATGGTTCCCGCTGCGAGTGCGGTGGTGGTGAAGCAGGCTTGTCCGGTGCCGTCGAGGGGGACGGTTTGGTTGAGTCCGCCGGGTCCGGTGAAGGTCACCACACCCGTCGGTGTGCCGGACCCGGGGGGATTCGTCACCACGGTGGCGCAGACGGTGACCGTCTCGCCGCAGACCGATGGATCGGGAGTGGCGGTGACCGTGGTGGTCGAGGAGGCTTGGTTCACGGTGACGCCCACGGAGCCCACCGACCCCGTGAAGCAGGTGTCTTCGCCGTTGTAGGTGGCGGTGATGGTTCCGGTGGTGAGTGTTGTGGTGGTGAAGCAGGCTTGTCCGGTGCCGTCGAGGGCGACGGTCTGGTTGAGTCCGCCGGGTTCGGTGAAGGTGACGGTTCCGGTGGGTGTGCCGGATCCGGGCGGGGTGGCTGTGACGGTGGCGCAGACGGTGACCGTCTCGCCGCAGACGGACGGGTCCGGCGTCGCCGTGACGGCGGTCGTGGTGGCGGCCTCGTTCACGGTCACGCCCGCGGTGTTCGACGAACCCGTGAAACAGTCGTCACCGCCATAGGTGGCGGTGATGGTTCCGGTGGCCAGTGTTGTAGTGGTGAAGCAGGCTTGTCCGGTGCCGTCGACCGGCACGGTCTGGTTGAGTCCGCCGGGTCCGGTGAACGTGACGACTCCGGTGGGTGTGCCGGATCCGGGCGGCACTGCCGTCAGCGTGGCGCACACCGTCACCGTCTCACCGCACACTGACGGGTCGGGCGTCACGGTCACCGCTGTCGCCGACTGGGCCGGGGTCACGGTCTGGTTCAGCAACCCCGAGGTGGAGGCACTGAATTCGGAGTCTCCGGAATAGGCGGCGATCACCACGTGGTTGCCGACGCTCAGGTCGCTCACCGTGACTTGCGCCTGGCCAGTGCCGTCCACGGGCACGGTCAGGGCCGGTCCGTCGGCACTGATGATGAACGTCACCGTGCCGGTCGGCGTACCAGCGCCCGGCGGGACAGGGGTCACCTGCGCCGTGAAGGTGACCGGCTCACCGCAGACCGACGGGTTGGGGCTGCTGGTCAGCGTGGTGGTGGTCGCTGCAGGGTTGACCTGCTGGGTGTCAGTGTCCGAGGAAGGGTCGAGGTTCGCATCGCCGCTGTAGGTGGCCACGGCTGTGTGCGGTCCGGCACTCAGTGAGCTGGTGCTCAAGGTCGCCTGCCCGCCGCCGTCCAGCGCTACGGTCACGGGGGGGCCGCCGTCGATGACGAAGTCGACGGTACCGGTCGGGGTGAACACTGCGAGAGGGTCGGTCACGGTGGCGGTGAAGGTAACCGTCTGACCGACGACCGATGGGTCTGGTGCCGACGTCAATGTGGTGGTCGAAATGGCCATGGTGCGGCCCCTTTCGCGGGATCCATGGACGGAAGTGGGCAGCCCCCGGCCCCGGAGCAGTGGCAGCGTGGGGACGGAGGACGGCGCGCCTGTGGGCGCTGTGCACCGGTGGGGCGGCCGCCCCCCGATACGCAGGGAGTGGCACCCACCTGTCGATGTCAGCAGTAGGCAGCGCCGCAGCACCTTTGGGCCAGATGGATGGACGTAATGTCCCCCGGTTGGCGCAGCGCGTGGACGCGCAGAGAGCGCGTCGGCGCGGCGCCGTACTGCGCCCGAGCGCATCGCTCCACCGTCCGACTGCCGGTGGTGCAAGGCCGGGACGGCCCACCCGATGTACGCTGACGGGCTGTTACGGATACGACGCGGGTACGACGACGGTCCGAGGGCAGCACTCACCGTGACGGACGGTTCGTTCATCAATTCGGCCACGCGCCGCCTGAGCCTCTGCCCTGCGTGGCGGTTGCGCCCCCGGGTGTGGAACGGCCCCAGTGATCGGCGATCCGGCCGTGGCCATGGAGCCGTCCCCGCCGTCGGCGCTGGTCACAGCTGCATCCAACCGACGCACCAACCGCTTCCGGGCAGAGGAGCCGGTCATCCGGGGAGGGGCCCCGCGACTCTGCCGCTCCCGGACCTCGGTGAAGCCCTGAACGGACGCGGCGCCTCATGTCGCGCCGCGAGAGCACTCTCCGTGACCGGAAAAATTACAACAGCACACTTCCGGGCGGGACTTGGGTTCAGTCGTCCCTATGGAGCGCTGGGACAGGGCAGCGCGCCCCGTCCGTGCCCCCTCACCACCGCGCTGCTTCCGCACGCCCACCCTGCCGACCGTGGCGGCCATATGAGCAGGAACGAGTGGAGTGATCCGACGTCACCCTACGGACGAGAACTCCGCCTACGGCTTCCTCGGTCCGGTCGTCCGAGTGGGCTGCCCAGGGCGCATCGAGTCCGTGGCGTGGGACCGCGCCGGTGGGGCGCGGTGTGACAGCCGCAAACCCATGCCTCCGCCACGGTCGCGAGCCGAGACGCAACGACCGTCACAGGACGCAGGTTTGGCTTCGGCCGGACCTGGCGGTGGACGCCTGGTGCTTTGTCCCGAGCACCTCGGTGAACAGCCTTTCCCATTGGGGCCTGACACTGTCCATGGCATAGCGCTGCGCGGATTCGGCCGCCTGGGCCCCGATCGTCTTGCGCAGCCGTTCGTCCTCGATGAGACGCTCGAGGGCGCCGGCCAGAGCGGCGACGTCTCCGTCGGGTACGAGCAGCCCGTCCTCGCCGTCGGTGATGATCTCCCGTGGCCCCTGGGGGCAGTCGAAGCTGACGACGGGGACGCCGTGGCTCATCGCCTCGGCGAGCACCATGCCGAAGCCCTCGTGCCGTGAGCTCAGCGCGAACACGGAGGCTTTGGCCAGCTCCTCGTCCAGCCGTGTGGTCCGGCCCATCAGCAGGACGTTGTTGTACAGATGCCTGCGGTGGATGAGCCGGCGCAACCGGGTGAGCTCGGGCCCGGAGCCGAAAATCCGCAACTGCCAGTCCGGGTGGTCGTCCACGATGCGCCCGAAGGCCTTGATCAGCAGATCGAAGCCCTTCGCCTTCACCAGCCGCCCCGCCCCGACGACCAGCTTGCGGTCGAGTCCGGACGGCATCGGGCTGCCCTCGGTCAGGGGGTTGGGGATGCGCTCCACACGGACGTCCGAGCCCGCGAGCGCCGCGCGGTAGGCGCGCTCGTCGCCCTCGGTGAGTACGGTGACGGCGTCGAGATTGCGGTACCAGTGGTCGATCTGCCGGGCCAGGGCCGGTTTGTGACGGGCGTACTGCAGGTGCTCCTGCCCGACCCGTACGACATCGGCCGGGGCCAGGCGGGCGGCCAGCAGGTTCAGTGCGGGCCGGGTGGTGACCAGCACTCCGCCGTCCAGGGAGCGCAGATACCGGGTGAGGCGACGGTCGGTGAGCCGGTTGAACCGGTCGTGGCGGACCTCTTCGAGCGGCACCAGACGGCTGGGGGAACGCTGCATCAGCGCCTCGACGCTGCGCCGCCACGCCGGTGCGGCCTCACTGGTGTCGACGAGCGGCAGCAGCCGGATCCGCGGGTCGAGGGTGAACGCCGGTGTCTTCCGGTGCCGCCGGACGCTGACGATCTCCACATCGTGGCCGACGGCGGCGAGCCCGTTCGCCTGGTTGACGACGGTGCGCACCGTGCCGCCGACGGCGTAGGCGTTGAGCAGCAGGAAGCGGATCCTCATGCCGCCTCCCCGTGGCAGACCACCGAGAGGTTGTCCTTGATCGTGAAGTACGGCTCGACGCGTACGGACCGCTCGGTCTGCGCCGGGTAGGTGAAGATCTTCTTCTTGCCGCGGATGTCGTCCAGGTGCCGCCCCAGCCGCAGTTCCTCCGCGCGGTCGGCCGGAGCGAGATAGAGATCCCAGGTCTGCTCGGCCGGCGCCCGTACGGAGGCCAGATCGCGGACGGCCAGCCGGGCGTCGAATCTGCCGCCCCGGAGCACCGTCTCCGCCCGCACCTCGCCGTCGTCGTGACCGCGGATACGGGCGACGAGCGCGGCAGGGGCATCGGTGGAGTCACCCGGGACGAAGCCCACGACGCGGATCTGTCCGTCGCGCGGCCACACCTCTTCCACCTCGGCCTGTCCGGGCTCCTCCCCGGCACGGTCGTCCCGCGCTACCGGGGCCGGCTGGCTGTCCACGTCCCGTATCTCCTTCCCTGCGTTCGTCACTACGGCACACCGGGCCCCGCCCCCTACGGCATGCAGGAAGCGCTCACGTCGGAATGAGGTGAGTCCCCCGGACCCGTCTGCCCGTATGCCCGTATGGCGAACAGGGATGCCAGTGAGATGACTTCGGCGCCGGGATTGATGGCGTTTGTTGGAATTTGTGACGGCAGATGCCTATGGTGCCAAGGGGAAACCGCCCGCCGAAAACGATCCATGAGCGGTCGACGCGCTCACCAGCGGTCCGACGCGCTCGTAGAGGAGGCCGCGTGACACAAGGTGCGCCGACGGTGCAGGGCACTGCCCGCGACCCCTTCTTCGACAACGCGAAGCTCTTGGCCATTGTCCTGGTCGTCGCGGGACACGCGTGGCAACCCCTGAAGGACAGCCGTGCCGTCTGGGCGGGCTATCTGTTCGTCTACATGTTCCACATGCCGGTCTTCATTGTGATCTCCGGCTACTTCTCACGCACCTTCAGTTTCAGGCCACAGCAGGTCAAACGCCTGATCACCGGCGTCGCCGTGCCCTATATCGTCTTCGAGACGGCGTACACGCTCTACGGCAACGCCATGGACGACCGCGACAACGACATCAGTCTGCTGTCTCCCTGGTATCTGACATGGTTTCTGGCCGCGCTGTTCGTCTGGCGTCTCACGGCACCGCTGTGGCGCGTCATGCGCTGGTACACCGCCGTAGGGCTCTCCCTCGTCCTGGCGTTGACCGGCGCCGCGAACGAGCCGGGTCCGGTGCTCAACCTCGACCGCGTCCTGCAGTTCCTCCCGTTCTTCGTCCTCGGTCTGGTGATGCGCCCCGAGCACTGGCGGATGCTGGGGGCCCGATGGGTGCGGATCGCCGCGGTGCCGGTCATGGCCGCGGCGGCCGCCATGGCGTACTGGGTGAGGGGCCGGATGACCGCCGAGTGGGTCTTCCACAGCCGGGGGTGGGGCGAACTGCACGTCGCCTGGCCCGTCGGGGCGGCGATGACGCTCGCGCTGACGGCGTGTTCGCTGGTCATGGTGGCGGCCTTCCTGGCGTGGGTGCCACGGCACCGCACCTGGTTCACCGATCTCGGAGCGGGCACGCTCTGCGCGTATCTACTGCACGGCTTCTTCATCCGTACGGCGGCGTGGGAGGGCTGGTTCGACGGGGCGTTCTGGCACACCCCGACCGGCCAACTGGTCGTCACCGCACTGGGGACGGCCCTCGCCCTCGCGCTCACCTCGGCCCCGGTGCGCGATCTGCTGCGTCCGGTCATGGAGCCGCGCCTGGACTGGGTGTTCCACCGTAGGGAGCCGGCTGCGGAGGCTTCCCCGTCCGTCGGGGCGGCGGCGGCCGCCGCCCACCGTCAGCCGTCCCGGCCGAAGAGCATGACGCCGTAACGCCACGTCGCACTGCCCGCTGTTCGAGCTCGCGGCCCACGGGCAGACTCCCCCCTTGGGGCCGCCGCGAGGCGGTCGGCGGGTGCGGCGGCTCGTCCGGTGCCGTGTCGCGCCGCGTTCCGTAGGGGTTTGGCGGCGGGGCACCCGGGCACCCGCTCCGGACCCGAGACAGCGATGGAAAGGACGGCTGACGCATGTCCCGTAGCGGGTCGGTACGACGGTGGCGCCGGTGGCGCAAGGGGCCTGCCCTGCGGGTCCCCCCTGGTGCGGACGATGTGGAGAACGCCAGCCGCCGGTTTCTGCTGTACGGAGTGCTGCCGCTGTGGTTCGTACCGAGCGTGGCGGACTGGGTGATGCACCGCCGTTCGCGGATCGAGGAGACCAGCGGAGTCCGTGAGTCGGCGGTGCATGCGCTGATGATGACCGAGGCAGGCGTACCCGTGGTCGCCGGGCTGGTGGCGAAGATCAATCCCCTGGTGCTGTCCCTGATGGGAGGAGCCGCCGTCGCGCACGGCGCGACCGCGGTGTGGGATGTCACCCTGGCCACCCACGACCGGGAAGTCCGCCCCGTGGAGCAGCACATCCACAGCTTCCTCGAAGTACTGCCGCTGTCGGCCGCCGCTTTCACCGCGTGCCTGCACTGGGACAAGGTCCGCGAAGGCCTGGGGCGTCGCAAAGGCGGCCCGGACGATTGGAAGTTGGTCCCCAAGGAGCAGCCGCTTCCCGCCGCCTATCTGGCGTCGATCGGGGCAGCGGTGGGCACGTTCGTGGTGCTGCCCTATGCCGAGGAGATGATCCGTTGTCTGCGTGCCCGTCGGCGGGGGCGGCAGGATGACGAGCGGTAAGCCCGCGCTGCGTCCGGTCGTCTGGCGGCCGCCGCCCCGTCCCGCCCGGGCCGGAACCGGCGTCGGCCACGTTCCGATGCCCCCTTTGAGGCTGCTCCCGCTGGACGGCACCGGCCCTGAGCATGTGACCGTGGACGCCGCCGGGCGGCTGCTGACCGGCGTGGCCGATGGCCGTGTCCTGCGGGTGGAGGCCGCCACCGGACGCGTGGAGCAGGTGGCCGAAACGGGAGGCCGTCCGCTGGGGATGCATCCGCTTCCGGACGGCCGGCTGCTGGTGTGCGACGCCTACCGGGGGCTGCTACGGGTGGATACCGGCAGCGGAGCCGTCGAACCCCTGCTGACCGAGGTGTCGGGGGAGCCGCTGCGGCTGTGCAGCAATGTGGTCGTCGCCGGAGACGGCACGGTGTTCGTCAGTGAGTCCAGCCGCAGGTTCGATCTGCATCACTGGAAGGGGGACCTCCTCGAGCACTCCGGCACCGGCCGGGTCATCCGCTGTCCTCCCGGGGAGCCCGCAGAGGTCGTCCTGGACGGTCTGCAGTTCGCCAACGGTGTCGCCCTGGCGCCGGACGAGTCCTTCCTGACCGTGGCGGAATCCGGGGCCTACCGTCTGACGCGGCTCTGGCTGACCGGCCCACGTGCCGGCCTCAGCGACGTCCTCGCGGACAACCTCCCCGGCTTCCCGGACAACCTGACCACCAACAGCAGTGGCTTGATCTGGGTGGCGATGGCCGGGCCGCGCGACCCCGCGGTGGACCTGATGCACCGCAGCCACCCTGCTCTGCGGCGGGCTGTCTGGGCCCTGCCGTCGAGACTCCTCCCCGACGCACGCCGCACCGCGTGGGCTCTGGCTGTCGACGCGCGGGGCACCGTGGTGCACGACCTGCGGCGGCGGGCGGCCAACTACCGTATGGTGACGAGCGCTTACGAGCGCGAGGGGCAGCTCTTCCTGGGCAGTCTCGTCGAGAAGGCCATCGCGGTGGCCGAACTGCCCGGCAGGTGACGACGAGGGAGCCGGTGCGCGCGACCGTACGCCGCCGGTCCGTGCCTCGGCGGCCGGGTAGTGGGGAGGCTGCCACGTGGTGGAGGCCGTTCTGGCACCACCGACCGGCTGCCCGGGGCGATGCCTTCCGTCAGACGGGCCCCCTGGGCGCTTGACCGGGTTTCTCCTGTGGTGCGGCTACCGCGCCGGAGCCCTGCGGCACCCGTGTTGCTGATGCGGTGAAAGGGACGTCACGGGCGGCGTCACCTCTTGGCAACGTCTATGTCGGTGCCTGGATCTCCCTGAGGCATTCGGTGTAATCCCAGTTCCACTCCAGGCAGAGAGTCATTCGCGGCACCATGTCGTCACGGTCGACGAACTCCGTCATGATGCAACCGTCCTCGATCCGGGACAGCCCGCACTGGCGCTCGAAGCTGATGCCCATCTCGCTTTCGAGCGCCAGGCTTGACAGGGCGTACTTCTCCTTTGCCTCGGGATACTGTGCGAACACCGCTTTGATCGCGTCGAAGAAAGCGGTGTCCACCTGAGGTCCGTATGCTCGCTCAGTCTTCACGGGTGCCTCCTGACGTCCGGTGAACCCGGCGCGGGGAGCGTGCGGCATCACCGGCTTGGCAGTTGCGTTCCTCCGCCCCATGGTCCCGTGCTGGTTCCCTTCCCGCCAGTGGAAAGCTCTCAGGCCGTCCCTTGGTCCTTTCAGGAGGCGGGCGATATGGGTACGCGGTTCCACTGGCATCCTCGGGCGGGCGAGGCCGATGATGAGCCCGCCCTGGACCGACCTCCGTACCGGTGTTCCTGGCCCTGGAACGTGTGCACGGTGCCGTTTCCGCAGAATGCGTTGTACTCTCTCACGCCTTCTCCGACAAACGGCGGGCGCGGGGTGCCTCGGGACGGAGTGCTTGAACGGACGTGCGTCCTTCGCGGGCGATCAGCGAAAAGGGGTGGCCCGCGGGATCGGAGTAGATCCGCACATCGCGCGGACCCGTATTGTCCTTGGTGTCCAACGGTCGTGCGCCGAGGTCGACGGCCTCGCGTTCCGCTTCATCCATGTCGCGCTGCGCGACCAGCACATGGATATGGGCCTGCTGCGAATCGTCCGGACGGGGCCAACTCGGCGGTGCGAAACCGTGGTCGCGCCGGATCGCCAGGTGAACACCGCTGTGACCGATCACTTCGATGAAGTCGGGGTCGGCGCCGACCCGTAGCTGCGCGTCGAGCAGCCGTGCGTAGAACTCCGCCAGCGCCTGGTGCTCGGCGCAGTCCAGCACCAGAACGATCGTCTTCTCCACAGTCACGCGCTTCCCCTCTCCGGCCCCCGGCCCAACGGTCGCACCCCCGGTCGCCCCTTTCGAGCAGCCGGTCACGCTTCCACACGGGCGTCTACCCGGGGACGCACGGAGCACGCCGATGCGCGCTGTCGTCGCCCCGAACCGTGTGCGAGGAAGCCGCCGCCCCGAGCGGCCATCGTCAAGCGCGCTCGAGGACGGGCGCGGGGAACGCGTCGGAACTCTCCGAGCCGGTGACCGAAAGCCACACGCCAACACCGGCGTCCTGGCCCGGTCCTGGGCGGGGCGGTGGAGGGGGACGCGACCGCCGCCCCGTTCGCGATGCTGGGCGCGGTCTTCCTCAGGGCTTCACCGCCGCCGTAGGGATCGCCGTCGCGCTGGTCGGCGGCTTTCCATACGGAAGGAACCCTCTCGCCCAGTTCCTGCGCTTCTTCCTCTTCGGGCAGGGGGAGGTCGCCCCGGTCACCCGTGAAGTGCTCCGCGAGGCGGAGCCCGACCGCGACCGCCGTCCCCGTGTCCACGTCGGCCGACCGCCCTACGGACGCGTGAAGGGAGCGCCGTGATCCCCGTGTGTCTGCGCTGAGGACGGGCACCCGGGGCCCATGGCCAGTTCCCCGGAGAACGTGTCCGCGGACGAACGCAGAGCCCTGCGCCCGTCCCCCCGGCCGTCTCCGCAGAGCTTTCGTCCCATGCTGGCCACCCTCACCGCCGACTACTTCTCCGACCAGGGGTGGCTTTTCGAGCGCAAGCTCGACGGCCAGAGGTGCCTCGCCTTCCACGATGCCGACCGGACGGAGCTGGCCTCCAGGAGCGGCCAGTCACTGTCCGGTACCTATCCCGAGATCCGCGAGGCGCTGGCCCGCCTCGCGCACACGGACTGTGTCGTGGACGGGGAAGTGGTCGCCTTCGAGGGCAATCGCACGAGCTTCGCCCGGCTGCAGCAGCGCATGGGGATCCAGAACGCCGCAGCCGCCCGGGCCACCGGGGTCGCCGTCGTGTACTACGTGTTCGACCTGGTGTGGCTCGACGGGTACGACCTCACCTCGCTGCCCCTGCGCACCCGTAAGTCCCTGCTCCGCCACTCCCTGACCTACTCCAGTCCGGTGCGGTTCACCACCCACCGCAACACAACGGGTGAGGCCTTCCTCCGCCATGCCTGCGCCCGAGGCTGGGAGGGCCTGATAGCGAAGCGGGCCGCGAGCCGCTATGTCCAGCGCCGCTCACGGGACTGGCTGAAGTTCACGTGCGCTCAGGCGCAGGAGATGGTGATCGGTGGATTCACCGAACCGGCAGGCAGCCGCGTCGGCTTCGGCGCGCTGCTCGTCGGGTACTACGAGGACGGGCAGCTGCGCTACGCGGGCAAGGTGGGCACCGGCTACGACAGCCGTACGCTCACGGAGCTGCGCAAACGTTTGGACGAGCTGGCGACCGACCGGCAGCCCTTCCACGGCAGCCCGGTCCGCGAACGCGGGGCGCACTGGGTACGCCCGGAACTGGTCGCGGAGATCGCCTTCACGGAGTGGACGAACGACGGCAAGCTCCGTCACCCCCGGTTCCAGGGCCTGCGGACCGACAAGCCTGCCCGACAGGTGGTGCGGGAACGGCCCGAGGGGAGCGGCTGAGCCGCGTCAGGGGCGGGAGTGGCTGCCGTCGGCACTGGTCCTCCGGCCGCGCGGCGGGATCGCCTGGTGGGCGATCCCGGGGAGCCCGTTTCCCGGCGGCGCCGGGGTACGAGAAGTCGGCGACGCCGGGCTACGAGAAGGGGCCGGAGTCAGAGGTCGACGTGGGCGCGGACGCACTTGCCCCCGGCTCGTTGGTCGACCTCGAGGCGCCGGCAGAGAGCAAGGACGATTTCCAGGCCGTGCCGGCCGATGCGGTCGGCGTCGTGCGGGAGCGCGGCGGGCAGGGCGGTTCCGGTGTCCGACACAGTGATCTGCAGGCTGTCGCCGTCGATCTCCAGATCCAGCAGGCAGGGGCCGGGGGCGTGCTTGAGCGCATTGGTGACCAGTTCGCTCACCACCAGCCGTGCGATACCGATGGAGTGGGCCGTGATGTCGGCACCACCGGCGCCTTGAGCGTGAGCGAGGAAACCGGCGGCGAGATCGCGCGCCGCGGCAATGGTGCCGGGGCGGCCGTCGTAGGTCGCGCTGGTGTACAGCGACTGCGCTCGGCCCTGCTCGCTGGGCGAAATGACCTGGGGCACCGGGCACCTTCCTTCCGCGCCTGTTCCTGTGCGTGTGTCCGGTCCCTCGGCGGTGCCGGTGATCGTGACACCCGCATACCCGGCCGACTGGGGTTTACGCCACATTCATCTGGGTGCGTTTCCGGCCGCGCCCGCGCCCGCGCAAGGCCGCAGGGACGGCTGACCCGCCGCAGGACGTGACGGATCGGCCACGGTCGGAAACCGCTTCACGTCTCCCCTGCTGTCGGCATGACGGCATGGACGGCAAGATCGCGCTGTCGGCATGGTCGCCGGTGGCCGCGTGACCACAGCGCGGCACTCCTGGGCGTCCGGGCAGGGTGAGGCCCCGGCCGGGACCCGCCGGCCGTACCCGGAGCCGGCCGCCGTGGCGGGGTCAGGCCGAGAGGGCCTGCTCATCGCAGTCGGCGCCCGGTGCGCAGGCGGCAGCCGGCCCGTCCAGGGGCACCTCCAGCGCGGCGGCCGACGCAGACGCCTGCTCGGACCTCAAGCGGCGCTCTCTGTGCGACCGTTGGCGTCTCCGGCTCACGGTTGCCGTCCTCGTCGCGAGGCCCTCGCCGCCGGTTCCCTGCCGTCACTCGACGCGCCGCTTTCTCTGTGGTGTCCCGGAGAATCCTCCGGGGATGAGCCGTGCAATTCCGGTGAAGAGAAGCCGCATTCAATTTGAAGATCACCATGCTAATCTCGAAGCGCTGAACCGCACGCTGAAACGTGCTGCTGAGTCACGGGGGGACCGATGCTTCAGTTACGTGACCGTCTCGGCCCGGCGAGCGGAACGCGTGAGGCGAATCGCAAACGCATTCTGCTCGACATCATGATCAAGCCCGACACCCAGGCCAATCTGGCCCGACGCACCCTGCTCGCCCAGGGAACGGTCTCGAACGCGGTGCGCGAGTTGGACGAGAAGGGTTTCGTCGACGTCGACAAGAACGGCCGCAGAGGAACCGGGCGCGGCGGCATGGTCCGTCTTCCCGCCACCCGCAATGTCGCGGTCGGGGTCCACCTCGGCTTCAACCACGCGATGGTCGTCGCCCGGCGGGTCGACCACGCACGCAGCGAGACCCGCGTGGAACGCATCGACGGCGGCGCCAATCGCGGCATGGACGAGATCGTGCCCGCGCTCAAACGCGCAATCGAGGAGGCGGTCGTCAAGACCGGTCTGAACCTCGAGGACGTCGTCTCGCTGGGCCTCGGCGTGCCCCGGATGGTCGAGCCCCGGTCCGGCACGTTCACCAGCCCGGTGCTGCCGCCGTGGAGCGAGGGCGACGACCCGTCGAGGGAGCTGGGGGAGTGGCTGGGCATACGGGCGGCGCTCGACAACGACGCCAACCTGGGGGCACTGGCCGAGCAGACGTACGCCACGGACAGCCACACCGAGACCGTCGTCTACATCAAGGCGTCGACGGGTGTCGGATCGGGCCTGGTCATCGCGAGCAACCTGGTCCGCGGCCATCGGGGGATCGCCGGTGAGATCGGACATGTGGTTCTCGAGCCCCACGGCCGGGTGTGCCGGTGCGGCGGGCGCGGCTGCCTGGAAACGCTCATCGGTGCCGACGCCCTCGTCCGCGAGGTCCGGGAAGCCCTGGCCGGGAGTGCCGTGGACATGCCGAATTCCTTGGCGTCCCTGATCGAGCGGGCCCATGCCAAGGACGTGGTGTGCGAGCGCGTGGTGCGGGACGCGGGCCGTACGCTCGGGCGGGCCCTCGCCCATCTGTGCAATCTGTTGAACCCGGAACTGATCGTGGTGGGTGGCCAGCTCGCCGCCGCGGAGTCGCTGCTCCTGGACCCCTGCAAGGAGGCTTTGCAGCGGTACGCGTTGAGCGCCGCGGTGGACCCGGACCACGGCTTCACGGTGAGGCGCTGTTCGCTGCGCCAGTTCGCCGAGGCACAGGGCGCTCTGGTGCTGGGACTCAAGGCGCTCGAAGGCATCGACGACACAACGGACGAGACCGTCTGAAGCCCCGTTGCGACGGCATGATGCCCCAGCGGCTTTCCTCACCGGAATTCCCGTCGACTTGAACGCTCAATGCGGCGGGAAACGGTCGCGGTCTTCAAAATGACGGGTCTGTGCCAACAATATCCCGCCGCGGTGCCGCGGGTCCTCGGCCGTACGCTTCCCCTGTTTGGACAACCGCCGTCCCCTCCTGCCATCGTGAGCGGCCGACATCGCCGGATCGGCCGACCGGGAACAGGTGTTTCCCGTTAAAGTCGAGTGCCACGTGACGCTGTCACCCGTGTTCGGCCAACCGACCCGCGGGCGCCTCCCGAGCCCCGACTCAAGGTGGAAACATGATTCTGTCGCGAAACACCGAAGCCTCCCTCAGTGGATCATCCGCATCCGGTCGATCTTCCGAATCCGGCTCCACCGCGTCAGATGAATTCCACGACGGCGATTACGAAGCTCCGATGGTGGCCGATCTCGGTGATGTACGCCAGGTGACGCTCGGAAGCTCCAGCAGCGGCAACGCCGACGCCAACTCGCAGTACTACTGGTAAGGCGGGGACATGTCCCACCGACCGCGGCCGGGGCGATGACCGCTGCACGCCCCGCCGGGACGATGAGGGCCCGCGCACCCGAACTCGGCGGTGCCTGGCCGGCCCCGGCCGGTGCCCGCCCGCCCGTACGGGACACGGCGGCGCTGCTGGACGGCATCCCTCACGCGGCCCTGTGGACGCGGGGGGAGTGGCGGGAGGGCGAGCTGCGCTTCGTACGGTGCGCGGCCGGTACTGTCCTGACCCTGGGTCAGTGTCTGGCGAGCGAGGCGCAGTTCGCCGAGGACGCCGCGCGGGCCCTGGCCGCCGACCGGCTGCCGTCGCTGACCCGGTGGCCGGGCAGCTATCTCTGCCTCGTCATGCGCCCGGACGACCTGACGGTGTTCGCGGACCTCGCCGGGCAGTACCCGCTCCACTACCGGCAGACCGGGGGGCGCACCTACTTCGGCACCCGGCCCGTGTCGGTCGCCAACGCGTCGGGCGGCCCGCGCCGCCCGGACCCGACGGCCCTCGCGGCACGGATCTTCTGCCCGGACGTACCCCTCCTCGCCGGGGAGCGCTCCGTCCTCGCGGGGGTCCGGCGGCTGGGCGGGGGACAGGCGCTGCGGATCGCCGCCGACGGCACCTACCGGCAGTGGACCTACGACCCGCTGCTCCCCGAGGGGAACGCGACCTTCACCGATGCCGCCGATGCCCTGGGAGCGGCGCTCGACACGGCCGTACGGCTGCGCGCCGCGCGTGGTGGACGGCTCACCGCCGACCTCAGCGGCGGCCTGGATTCCACCTCGGTGGCTTTTCTGGCGTTACGTCACACCAGCGCGCCGTTACCGGTCTTCACCTATCACCGGGAGGGGACCTCGTGCGACGACCTGGACTACGCGGAGCGGTACGCCCGGCTCGACGAGCGGCTGGCTCTCGAAGTCGTCCGCGGCACTTCCGGGACACTGACCTACCAGGGCCTGACCTGTCAGGGCCGGAGCGGGGAGGGCCGCGGAGGTGAGCCGGACCCGGCTGCCGTGGCATGGGCGCGGACCCGGCTGCGTCTGGAGCGTGTCGCGCGGCACGGCGGCGGTGTCCACCTCGGCGGCGAGGGAGGGGACGCGCTGCTGGTGGCGCCACCCGCCCATCTGGCCGACCTGGTCCGCGCGGGCAGCCTCCGACGGCTGTGTCGCGACGGGCGCACTCTGGCACGCTCGCGCCACACCTCGCCGTTGAAGGTCCTGACGCACACAGTGGAACTGTCGCGCACCCCGATGGCCACGGAGTTCCGGCAGCTGGCGGAGCGCCTCGAGCACTCCCAGGACCCGCAGTCACACGACCCCACATGGCTGGACGCGGTGGGTTGGTGGTGCCGGCCCGGTCCCGAGAGCGGATGGCTGACTGCCGCCATGCGCCGGGAGCTGGCGCGACAGGCGCGTGCCCGGGCCGATGAGCCGACCGGTGCGGCCGGGCCGGGACCGGGTGACCGCGGTGCGCTGGGGGAGCTGCGCAACTCCGCCGCCGTACAACGCCAACTCTCCGAAGGAGCACGGGAGTTCGGTGTCTGGCCGCAGGCGCCCTTCCTGGACGGCGATGTCATCCGGGCCTGTCTGCGCCTGCCGGCGCACCGCCGCTCGGCCCCGCCCGCGGTCAAACCGCTGCTCGCCGCGGCGCTGGAGGGAAGAGTTCCCGCTTCCGTGCTCAGCCGCCGGACCAAGGGGGACTACACCGACGAGGACTACCGGGGAGCGCGGGCGGCCTCCGGCACGCTGCGCGGTCTGCTGGGCACTTCCCGGCTGGCCGAACTCGGCGTCATCGAACCCGACGCCGTTACCGCCTCCCTCGACCGGGCCCTGATGGGGCTACGAGCGCCGTTGCCGGCGCTCAACCGCCTTCTGGGAGTGGAGCTGTGGCTGCGGAGCACACCGTGGGACTGACACCGGGGAGAACTTTCATGACCGTCCGTATCCGCATTCCCGAGCATGTGCACGCCAGCGATGCCCCTCACGGCGGGACGGTGCTGCTCAACGCCCGTTCGGGCCAGTGGTACGCGATGAATCGCACCGCCCGTGCGCTGTGGGACGAGTGGCACCGAACAGGCGACTTCGACATGGCCGTGCACTCCGTAACGAGCCGCTTTCCGCAGGCCGGGGAGGAGCGGGTGCGTGCGGACGCGGAGAGACTCGCGGACGACCTGGTGGAACGAGGCCTGGTGACGGTCGAACGGAGCCCGGGGGGAGAGGAACGAGACCTGGGGGCAGTCGAACGAGGGCTGGTGGCCCTCGACGACCCGGCGGTGGAGGGCGGGCGGAGCGGGAGGGGCGCACGCAAGGGGCCGAACAGGCGGAAGGAGGAGCGGAGTGACGCGGCGGAAGCCGGAACGTCCTCGGCACCCGGCTGGCGACACAGGACCGCCGGGGCGATCGGGCTCGGCGTGGCACTGTGTCTGCTCCATCTCCCCTTCCGTCTCACACTCCGCGTGCTGCCGGTACTCAAACGGCGATGGTGCCGACGTACGGCCACCGCGCGACAGGCGCACTCGGTATTCGAGGCCGTACTGCATGCGGGCCGCCGGTATCCGGGCCGTGTCGCTTGTCTGGAGCACTCCCTGGGGGCGGTT
Source organism: Streptomyces sp. 8N706 (assembly GCF_052245415.1). Lineage (NCBI taxonomy): Bacteria > Bacillati > Actinomycetota > Actinomycetes > Kitasatosporales > Streptomycetaceae > Streptomyces > Streptomyces sp. 8N706. The sequence goes on from NZ_JBQQBW010000062.1 coordinate 16,480, forward strand.
CTCGGACTCGCGCTCGCCGGTCTCAGCGCCGACTGGTGCATCGGGAGCGCCGACGATCCGTACCGGTTCCATGCGTGGCTGGAGACGGGGGGCCGGCCGGTGACGTCTGCCGATGACACCGAGCGGGGTCCGTTCCGGCGGGTATTGGCCGTATGACGACGCCCAATCGAGGGCTGTGTACGTTCCCGGAACGCCTGGCGGCCGCAAAATGAAGGCCAGTTATCGGTCCCGTACGGGCCCCGTCTTCAATTTCTCAGGAAGTCCTGGTGTTGTCTTTGAGGGAACCGTCCTGTGGCGACGGTGTGGCGTAAAGTGGATGACTCGCTTCAAATTGCCGTAGCGCGGCGCGTCGGCCCGATTCCTACCGATCGGTTTCACAAAAAGAATTGAGGCGAGACCGTTTTCGAACGGATGGACAGCCGCTATGCTCAACACAGAGGCTCCACCGCGCAGTAGTGGAGTCCGCACAGCCCGAGAGGGCCGCCCGGCCCCACCGGACGACCCTCCCGAAACCTGAACTACCTGATCAGCGCCTCGATCAGGCTCGGATCAACACTGCCACGCACTGCGAGCAGAAGCACCACGACCACGATGACGATCACCTGGATGCGCCTCCAGGGCACCAGTACGGTGCCCTGGGCGGTCACCCGGAATTTCACGTTCACGTTCCACCTCCTTCCGGTGGGCGCGAAGACCGTAAACTCTCCCGGGCGCAGGAAGGGAGAGGGGGAGACCATCCGCTTGTGAGGATATTCGCAAGCAGCTCCTCGGCGGTCTTGTGAGGGACGCCTGAACCCAGTTTCCGCCGCAATTCGTCCGATGGCAAGGCGCGTTCTCTGTCGCGGATCTTCAGGCGGAAAGTCTCAGCGCGTCAAAAAGCCTGCCCCGTTGCCGAGTCGTCTGCAAATTGTCTTTCCCGCTGCCCCGATGCGGAGTGCGGGAAGGAAAATTGTCGATGGGGAGGCGACGGGCACCGGATCGGCGGGATCGCAACTCGCCACGCGCCAGCGGCCCGGTCCCGCAGAACGCGTCGGGCCGTGCTGAGCTTGCTCCATGCCACTTCCGCACCATCGGCATCGGATCGAACGGTGCACGGCCCCGGTCCCCCTGCGGAGGCGCCCAATTGACGGTGAGGGGACGGCGAAGGAAGGAACAGCGCCGCCCCGAAAGAATCTTGGCGAGTATCTGCCTGACCGCCGACTCGGCACGGTCCGCGTGGTCGCCGTAAGCCCGCGGCCGCCGCGTCTCGGGCGGCAGCTCCGCCCGGCCGGCCGCGGCGGCTTCGATCGCCCACGACCGACGCGGAGCGCGCCTCGGGCGGCGGCCATGGTGCTCTGCTCACATGACCGGCGCCTGGGTGCCGAGCATGTTCCCCTCGCTGTCACGGAACCAGGCGCCGCGTGCACCCCGTGCTCGGGTATTTCCCCTCGTTCTCGACGATCCGTTCCTCGTTCGCCCACCGCCAGCAGTCCCGGCAGCTCGACCTCCTCGAACAGCACGCCGTGCCGTCGGAGTTCCGACACGACCGTCTCGATGGCGTCGACCTCCCACGCCGTCTGCATGAAGGTGCCGGGAGAGGCTCCCGCCGATCGGAACAGGACGAACTCCACGCCCCCGGACCGATACAGCAACCCGCCGGACCGTTCATCGACGGGCTCGGACCGAGCTGCTCGGAGCCGAACGCCGCGGCCGGTCCCGGTCCTGGGCGGGAGGCGTGGTCATCGCGCGTGCCCGGGCCAGAAGGTTCCTGTCGTCCGCGTTCATGTCCTTACTGTGCCGTAGGCAGTGGCCGCGGTGGCGCAGGCAACAGGCGCGTGCCACGGCGGTGGCGTCAGCGGTGTCGTACGGTGCGGATCTCGTCGGCCAGGGCGCCGGGCGGACGCCCGCCCCCCGAAGCGAGCCTCAGCGAGCGTGTTCGGCCGGTGGGCCGGTGGGCCGCCGCCCGTCCGGGACAGTCCGGGACACCGGTCCGCACCGTCCGTCCGGCCCACCGGCCGTCCGGCTTGCCGCCCCCCGTGATGGCAAGCCGGACGCGGGCGCACCCGGAAGCAGTGCACGCCGGGACCGGGAGAGGACCGGCCGAGCGATGCGGCCATTGCCATGGACCCGGCCGAGCGACGCGGCCGTCCCTCGCCATGGACCGCCCGAGGGACGCAGCCACCCTCCCGCTGCACCCCAGCCCCCCTCACAACCCCACAGCCAAGGAGACGCAGGGGCGGGGCGAGCCGCTCATCAGGCGACGTCGATCCAGGGGCTGCCGATGATGGAGCCGCTGTTACAGCGCAGGCTGGTGGGGGTGGTGGTCCTCTTCCAGGCCGACCACTTCCAGTCCCCGTCGGTGCACCTGATGCCCAGCCGCCACATGCCGCCGCCGGACATGTCGCTGCATGCTCCCCGTCCGAAGGACGGACTGGTCTTCTCGGTCCAGCAGCCGGCAGGCCTGGCCTGAGCGGGGACGGTCATGACGCCCAGGGCGAGCGCGGTTCCAAGACCCGTACTGATGAGGGCATGACGAAGACGCATGGAAGCCTCCAGAGGATTGAGTCCGAGGTGGAGGGCGATCGATCGGAAGCGCCGACCGGCCCGGCACACACCCTGTGGCGGCGGATCGCGCCGTCGCAAGGGAAGGCCGGTGTCCCGGACAAGGCCGCACGCCTGACCAGCACTGTCCGGACGGGCCCGGACAGACTGGCTGCCGACCCGCCGGCCACGCGTCGCCCCTCGACGGCGGCGCCCACCGCCGTCGGCGGGGGGTGTCAGGCTTCGGCGGTGGCGAGAACCGTGTCCGCGGGGGCGGGACCCGTGATCGGCGGTACGGCGGTGTCCGCGGTGCGGACCAGACGGGCGCCCTCCGGACCGTACGCGGCGCGCGGCTCCGGGAAGAGGGCGAGCAGGGCCAGGAACAGCACGGCGGCGACGGCCAGGGACAGCGGAAGGCTGATGTCGACGCCGCCCGCGAGGTTCCCGAGCGGACCGACGAACTGGCCGGGGATGTTGGTGAAGAGCACGCCGGTCACGGCGGCGACCCACCAGGCGGTCAACCCGCGCCAGTTCCAGCCGTGGGCGAACCAGTAGCGGCCGCCGCGCTGCCGGCGGTTGAAGACCTGCAAAGCCTCGGGGTCGTACCAGCCGCGGCGGGTGAGGTAGCCCAGCATCATCACGACCATCCACGGCGTGGTGCAGGTGATGATCACCGTGGCGAAGGTGGAGATGCTCTGCACCAGGTTCAGCCAGAAACGGCCGATGAAGATGAAGATGATGGACAGGACGCCCACCATGATCGTCGCCTGCACCCGGGAGAGCCGCGGGAAGACGGAGGAGAAGTCCAGCCCGGTGCCGTAGAGGGAGGTGGTGCCGGTGGCCATGCCGCCGATCAGGGCCAGCAGACAGACCGGCAGGAAGTACCAGCCGGGGGAGACGGCCAGCAGCCCGCCGACGAAGTCGGGGGGTGTGAGCGGGGATGTAGCGGGACCAGTCGCCGAGGAACGCGCCGAAGGAGACCGGATTGGACAGGACGATCAGCGCGGCGCCGATGAAGGACGGCCAGAAGGAGCGCCTGGGTCGCGGGCGCGGCGGACGCGGTGTAGGTGCCCGCGTACGACGGGTCGAAATCGCCGGCGAAAGCGATCCCGCCGAACCGCGGTCTCCTCCTCGGCCCACCTCGGCGTGCACGGCCGTGTGGTGGGCTCGTTCCTCTCGCTGCTCACCGCGGTGGCGTTCTTCTCCCTCTCGGTGTGGAGTTCGGGCGACGCCCTGGTCGGGGGTGCCCACCGGCTGTTCGGGCTGTCCGGTACGGCAGTCTCCTACGCCGTCGCCTACGCGCTGTTCGCCGTCCTGGTGCTGGTGGTGTGCGTCTACGGCTTCCGCTTCATGCTCTTCATCAACAAGATCGCTGTCACGGCCGCCACGGCGCTCTTCCTGCTAGTTGGTGCCGTTGGCCGGTCCGAAGACGGCCATCGGACACAGGATCAGCGCCCCGACGACCACCCCGAGCACGGTCGCGGCCAGCCCCTGCCAGAAGGACAGGCCGAACAGGATCGGGAACGCGCCCAGGACGCAGGTGGAGAACGTGTTGGCGCCGCCGAAGGCGACCCGGAACAGGTCGAAGGGCGTGGCGGTGCGGTCGGCGTCGGGGATCCTCTCCACGCCGTAGGGCTCCACCTCGGTCAGCGGCGGTGGGGCGGGAGTCGGGTTCTCGGCCAAAGGGGGCTCCTCGGGGGATGCCGGTACGGGCAGGGGCACATCACGGCGGGCGGTACGTGCGCCGCGTCGGGCGCGAGGTCGGCCGGGGCTCCGGCAAGGGCGCGGCGCCGCAGGGGGGAGCGGCACCGCGCCCGGTCCGGGGGTGGTGGGGACGGTATTGCGTACGGGTCGGCATGACCAGATGCGTGATCATCCATTTTTCGGGGTGCGGATGTACGTTCCGTTCATCTGCCGGGGGCGGGCCGCGCCCGGGCAGGCACGTGTGGCGGGCGGAGCCGGGGGAACCCCGTCCCTCGTGGCAGTACGTGAGAGCTACGCGGTCGCGGCATCCGGCCAGTGGGTGGACGAGGAGGACGGTGTCCGACGTCCCGCCGGCGAGGTGCACGCATGGGAGCGGGGCCGGAACCAGACGGTGTGCGGGCTCGCCCTCAGCCGGTCACAACTCGTCCGGTTCCCCCACGTCGTGTGGTCCGACGCCCTCCCCGAGTCCGGGGGCGCGGCCGACCGTGTCCAGCGGGTGTGCCGGCGGTGCGCCTCGGTGGCGGGCCGGAGGGGAACCGACGCACGCCCCGCGTGGCGGCGTACCGACCCCCGTCCCTGACGTTTCCCCGCTCTCTCATGGTCCTGGTGATCGTTGTGCAGGGGCTTTCTTCGCAGACCAATCCAAATGTCTTTCTGCTCCGTATTGGTAATCAGTGATCCTCTGGATCGTGGAGCGGTACCGGTTGTGACGGACCGTGTCCACGGCGGCACGCCGCATCCATGAGGGCTCCGGACAGGAGCATCGAAGTCCACCACCGTGCCGGAGAATTCCGATGACAACGCTCCAGCAGCCTGAGACCACGCCTGAGACCACCACCCATCCGCATGTCGACACCGAACTGCCGGGACCGCGCTCCTCGGAACTCCTCGAGCGGCAACGGCGCCATGAGTCGAACGCGAGGGTCTATCCGAGGCATCTGCCCATCGCGATAGCGGAGGGCTTCGGCAGCTTCGTGCGCGACCTGGACGGCAACGTCTTCATCGACTTCCTCAATGGCGCCGGTGTGCTCTCGCTGGGGCACAACCACCCGGAATTGGTCGCCGCGGTCACCGATCAGCTCACCACGTTCACCCACGGTCTCGATTTCCCCACCCCGGCGAAGGACGCGTTCACCGAGGCCCAGCTCTCCATGCTGCCGCCCGGCCTCCGGAGCAGGATGAAACTCCATTTCTGCGGGCCGACCGGCGCCAACGCGGTCGAGGCCGCCACCAAGCTCTGCAAGACCGCGACCGGACGGGGCGACATCATCTCGTTCCAGGGCGGCTTCCACGGCGGCACCCACGCGGCGATGGCGCTCAGCGGCACGGTGGCGCAGAAGGAGCCCGTCGCCAACGGAGTCCCCGGCGTCCACTTCTTCCCGTACTCCTACTGCAGCCGATGCCCGGTCGGCCTCAGCCTGGACACGTGTGCGACCAACTGCGTCGGCTACCTCGAACACTCGCTGACCGACAGCCTGGCGGGGATCCCCCTTCCCGCGGCGGTCGTCCTCGAACTGGTGCAGGGCGAGGGCGGCGTCGTGCCCGCACAGCCCGACTTCGTGCGGCGGGTGCGCGCTCTCACCCGTGACCTGGACATTCCTCTGGTGGTGGATGAGGTCCAGACCGGCGGCGGACGTACCGGAACCTGGTTCGCCTTCGAGCAGTACGGCATCGAGCCCGATGTCATCGTCGCGTCGAAGGCGCTCAGCGGAGTCGGTGCCCCGGTCGCGCTCATCCTCTACGACGAGCGGCTGGACGTCTGGGCTCCCGGCGCGCACACCGGAACCTTCCGCGGTAACCAGCTGGCGTTCGCCTCCGGGACCGAGGCCATCCGTATCTTCCGCCGCGACGACGTACTGGGCAACGTCCGGCGGCGCGGCGAGCAGATCGAGGCCCGGCTCAAGGAGCTGAAGGACGAGCCCTGGGTGCGTGAGGTACGCGGTCGCGGCCTGATGTGGGGTGTCGAGCTCGCGGATCCGCACAGCGGCCGGCCCGCCGGCCCACTTGCCCTCGAGGTGCAGGCCCGCGCGTTGCGGCATGGGCTGATCGTCGAGCTCGGCGGCCGCGACGACTGTGTCGTCCGGATGCTCCCGCCCCTCAATGTGACCGCCGACGTCGTCGACACCGCCTGCTCGATCCTCATCGCCGACATCGTGGAGTGCTCTCCCACGACACCGTCGTCCACTCCGGCGGCCGGGCGGCCCCCCGCCCGCCCGACCGTGGCGCCGTCCACCACGACGACCGCTCAGGAGGCCGCGCTCGGCGACGCCGGACCCGGCCGGGGGCACACGGCACCCGGTGGGGTGAGCCCGCTTCCGGATTCCCCCTGAGGCGAGGACCTATGAGCACGCGGGTCGAGCCGGGCGACGTAACGAAGCGCCGCAGCGACGTGGCGAACCTCCCCAGCTTTGAGGCCGTACACGAACCCTCGCCCGACCGGGTCCTGGCCTCCGGGCGCGACCAGACGATCCGCTGGCGGCCGGGCGAGCGGCTGGAGCACCTCTTCGAGGACCGCTGCGACCGGCTGAGGGAGAGCGGCGCGGGCGGCCGGCCGGCCGTGGACACCGGCGATACGGTCCTCACCTACGACCAGCTGGACCAGCGGGCCAACCAGCTGGCCCGCCATCTGCTCGCCCGGGGAGTACGGCCCGGTGAGCGGGTCGGGCTGCTCTTCGACCAGGCCGTCCACTCCTACGTCGGCATGCTGGCCGTCCTCAAGACCGGCTGCGTGTACGTGCCGCTCGACGTCTCCTTCCCGCCCGACCGGCTGAGCTACATCGTGCGGGACGCCGGAGTGCGGCTGGTGCTCTCCCACTCGCGGGTGCGGGACCGCCTGCGGCCGACGGCCGCCACGGTTCTGTGCGTCGACGAGGCCGGGGCGCTCCTCGCCGCCGAGGACGGCCGCCGCCCCCGCCGCGTGCCGGAAGAGGAGCTGCCCGACGACCTCTGCTACATCATCTACACCTCCGGCTCCACCGGCCGTCCCAAGGGAGTGGCCATCACCCACGCCGGCATCTGCAACTTCGTCCGCGTCGCCGGCGAGATCTACGGGCTGCGGCCGCAGGACCGCGTCTATCAGGGCATGACGATCGCCTTCGACTTCTCCGTCGAGGAGATCTGGGTGCCGCTGATGGTGGGCGCGACCCTGGTTCCCCGGCCCGGCGGCTCCGCCCTGGTCGGCCGGGAGCTGTGGGAGTTCCTCGCGGCGCATGAGGTCACCGCTCTGTGCTGTGTCCCGACCCTGCTGGCGACTCTCGACGAGGACCTCCCCGGCCTGCGCTTCCTGCTGGTGTCCGGCGAGGCATGTCCCAAGGACCTCATCGCCCGCTGGCACCGGCCCGGCCGCAGATTCCTGAACGTCTACGGACCCACGGAGGCCACGGTCACCGCGACCTGGGCCCCCGTGGACCCGGACGGGCCGGTGACCATCGGCGTGCCGCTGCCCACCTATTCCGCCGTCATCCTCGACCCGGCGGAGCGCAGGGCGCTGCGCCCAGGGGAAACGGGCGAGATCGGCCTCGCGGGCGTCGGCCTGGCCCGCGGCTATGTCAACCGCGACGACCTCACGGACCGGGCCTTCATCCCGGACTTCCTCGGCATCGCCAACAACCCGTCCGGCAGGATCTACCGGACCGGCGATCTCGGCCGGGTCAACGACGACGGCGAGATCGAGTACCACGGCCGTATCGACACCCAGGTCAAGATCCGCGGGTACCGGATCGAGCTGAGCGAGATCGAGTCGGTGCTGCTGCGGATGCCCGGCGTCGCCCAGGCCGTGGTCGACACCTACGAACCGGAGCCCGGCCTGGTCGAGCTCGTCGCCTACTACAGCCCGCACCGGGGCGCCGCCGCACCGGACCGCAGCCGCGTCCACGAGCAGCTGCGCCGCAGTCTGCCCGGCTACATGGTCCCCGCCTACCTGGAAGAGCTCGCGGCCCTCCCGATGCTGCCGAGCGGAAAGGCCGACCGCGCACACCTCCCCGCGCCCAGCGGCCCGCGGAGCCTCGCCGCGTATCACCGGTACACCCCTCCGGCCACCCCCACCGAGGAAACCCTCGCCCGCCTTCTCGCCGAGGCGCTGCACCTGGACCAGGTCTCGGCCGACAGCCACTTCTTCGAGGAGCTCGGGGCGAACTCGCTGCTCATGGCGCAGTTCTGCGCGCGGGTGCGGAAGCGGACCGGACTGCCCCCGGTCTCGATGAGGGACGTCTATCTGAACCCGACGGTCACCCGGCTGGCCGCCGCCCTCACCACCCTGCCGCCCGCTTCCGCCGAGGCCCCGGCCCCGGCCCCGAGCCGTGCCTCGCGCCCGGTCGGAATGGCACGGTACGCCCTGTGCGGGGCCTTGCAGTTCCTGCTCTTCCTCGGATACGCCTACGCCGGCTCCTTCCTGTTGTTCGAGGGCTACGACTGGGTCTCCGACGCGTCCGGACCGATCGACAGCTACCTGCGCGCGACCGCGTTCGGCGCCGCGACCTTCCTGGCCGTGTCCACCGTGCCGATCCTGGTGAAGTGGACACTCGTCGGCCGGTGGAAGCGCCAGGAGATCCGGATCTGGACCGTGGCCTACCTCCGCTTCTGGACCGTCAAGACGCTGGTCCGGCTGAACCCGCTGGTCCTGTTCGCCGGTTCACCGCTCTATACGCTCTACCTCAGGGCGCTGGGTGCGAAGATCGGACGCGGCACGGTGATCTTCTCCCGCTCCCTGCCCGTCTGCACCGACCTGCTCACCGTCGGCGAGAACACGGTGATCCGCAAGGACGCGTACTTCACCTGCTACCGGGCCATGGCCGGACGCATCCGGACCGGCCCCGTCACCCTCGGCAGCGACGTCCTCGTCAGCGAGGGCACGGTGCTCGACATCGACGTGTCCATGGGCGACGGATCCCAACTGGGCCACTCCTCCTCCCTCCACGCCGCGCAGACGGTGCCCGACGGGCAGGCATGGCAGGGGTCGCCGGCACAGCCCGCCGAGGTGGACTTCCGCGCGGTCGGACCCGCACGGTGCGGCACCCCGAAGAGAGCTCTGTACGCCGCCGTACAGCTGCTCACCGTTCCCTTCGTCTATCTGCCGCTGGGCCTCGGAGTCCTGGGCACGCTGCTCCCGTGGTTCCTCACCACGGCGCACGCGGGCGCGGGTGCCCTCGCCTTCTACCGCGACAACCTCCTCGGTTCCCTCGTACTCTTCTTCGGCCCCCTGCTCGCCGGACTCGCCTTCGTGGTCACCGTCCCGCGCCTGCTGAACCTCCCGCTCAAGCCGGACACCGTCTATCCGCTGTACGGGGTGCACTACTCGCTCCAGCGGACCATCGCGCGCATCACCAACATGAAGGCCTACATGGTCCTCTTCGGCGACAGCGCGTTCATCGTCCACTACCTGCGCGCCCTCGGATGGGACCTCTCCCGGGTCGTGCAGACCGGGTCGAACTTCGGCGTCGGGCAGAAGCACGAGTCGCCGTACCTGACCCGCGTCGGCAGCGGGACGATGGTCTCCGACGGGCTGTCGGTCATCAACGCCGACTTCTCCTCCACCTCCTTCCGGCTCACCCGGGCCGAACTGGGCCCCCGAAACTTCCTCGGCAACGGCGTCTCGTATCCGTCACGGGCCAGGACGGGCGACAACTGTCTGCTCGGTACGAAGGTGATGGTGCCCATCGACGGCGCCGTACGGGAGGGAATCGGACTGCTGGGGTCGCCCTGCTTCGAGATCCCCCGGTCGGTGCAGCGCGACAGCCGTTTCGACCACCTCAAGAGCGGGGACGAGCTGCGCCGCCGCCTGGCCGCGAAGACCCGGCACAACGTCGTCACCATCGCGCTGTATCTGCTGGTGAAGTGGATCGAGTTCTATGTCGTCGTACTGATCGCCGCGATGGCCGTGGAGCAGTACGCGCGGTTCGGACCCTCCGTGGTCGCCACGGCGACCGTGCTCGCTCTGCTGTCCACCATCGTCCTGTCCGTCCTGGCCGAACGGGCCGCGATGGGGTTCCGCCCCCTGCGCCCGCGCTTCTGCTCCATCTACGATCCGTACTTCTGGCGTCATGAGCGCCACTGGAAGCTGACCATGGCGCCGCTGTTCAACGGCACCCCTTTCAAGAGCGTGATCTGGCGGCTGGCGGGGGTGCGCATCGGCCGCAGGGTCTTCGACGACGGCTGCGGCATACCCGAGAGAACCCTCGTCACCATCGGGGACGACTGCGCCCTGAACATGGGCACCACGATCCAGTGCCACTCACTGGAGGAGGGCACCTTCAAGTCCGACCGCATCACGATCGGTACGGGCTGCACGCTCGACACCGGCGCTCTGGTCCACTACGGGGTGACGATGGGCGACGGCGCGGTGCTCGGCCCCGACTCCTTCCTGATGAAGGGCCAGGAGGTCACCCCCGCGGCACGGTGGCGGGGGAACCCGGCGCGGGAGATCCAGGAACCGGCGCCGTCCGCTCGAGGAACGTGAACTCCCCGCAGCCGGGCCCAGGGCCGCTGCGGGGAGCTCACACAGCGTCGGATACCGCCGTCCCCTGTCTCCGCGACGGCAGCGGCCTTCGGACCGAGGGCGAGGTCCGTTGCGCGGAGCGGACCTCGCCCTGGTCTGTGAAGGTCAGCGGCCTGCAAGGCCTCAATATCACGAGGCATGGGCGGTGGTCGAGGTGCTTTCGGGCAACGCCGTGGTGCCGTGCAGACGACGGGAAGGCAACCGCCCGCTGACTCAACTTCCCATCGGGCAAAGGGGGTTGACGGGCAAGGGGGCGATCGAGTGAGATGAACCACGTTCGGCAATGACGAACGGCTCACCGTATAGCCGACCCTTGGTTGGCGATCGGATGGTCCGTCCCTCTTCCCGACGCCACAGACTTCGCGACGCGGACGTGTCGCGGCTCGGGGGAGCACCACCACCGCGCCCCGCTGCCGCTCCGGGCGACCGCGCGACTGAGCAGACAGAACGACAGAGCGACAGAACGACCGATGGGATCAACGTGACCGTGCAAGCTGTCGACCACATCGAGTTCTTCGTGGGCGATGCCGTCCAGGCCGCCCACTATCACTGCAGTGCCTACGGCTTCCGTGTCGTGGCCGAGGCCGGTCCCCTCACCGGACTCCCGGGCGTCAGGTCGCTCGTGCTCGCGCACGGTGGCGTCCGCCTCGTGCTGACCTCCGCACTCCACGGCGACCACGAGGCCTCCCGTTTCGTACGCCGGCACGGCGACGGGGTGCGGGACGTGGCCCTGCGTACGGACGACGCCACCGGTGACTTCGCCCGAGCGGTGGCCGCGGGGGCCGAGCCCGTCGCCGAGCCGCGGACCTTCGAGGACGGCGACGGCCGTGTCACCGTGGCCACCATCGCCGTCACGAACGACCTGGTCCACAGCTTCGTACAACGTGACGATCCGTCAGGCCCCTTTCTGCCCGGACGTTACCGACCCACCGCCGCCGCACCGGGGCCCGATCTGCTCCGATCGGTCGACCACCTGGCTCTCTGCCTGCGGCCCGGTTCGCTCAAAGCCATGGTCGACTTCTACCAGCGCGCTCTGGGCCTGAAGCACACCTACGACGAGTACATCGTCGTCGGTGGCCAGGCCATGGACTCCAAGGTCGTCCAGGACGCGACCCGGGGTGTCACCTTCACCATGGTCGAACCCGACCCCATCAGCGACCGCGGACAGCTCAACGACTTCCTCGAGAGCTTCGACGGTCCCGGCGTTCAGCATGTCGCCTACGGCACGCGCGACATCGTCCACGCCGTGCGGGAACTGCGCGGCAACGGGGTCGAGTTGCTCAACACCCCGGCGAGCTACTACGCCGCACTGTCCGAACGCGGCATCGAGGTGGACATCGAGACCGAGGTCCTCCAGGAACTGGGCCTGCTGGTGGACCGGGACGACTGGGGGCACCTGGTGCAGGTGTTCACCCGCTCGCCCTACGCCCGCCGGACCGTGTTCTTCGAGCTGATCCAGCGCGTCGAGGCCCGTACCTTCGGCAGCGGCAACATCAAGGCCCTCTACGAAGCGGTGGAGCGCGAGCGGGCCAACGCCGCGAACGCCGTCGCCGCGCCGGTCGGGGCCGCCGCCCCGGATGCCGGATGACGCTCCCCGCCGGCCCGCCGGTCCGGCATGAGCGCCCGGCCGCCACCACGCTCGTGCACCCGCGGGACTACGAGAAGGCCGCCCGTGCCCGGCTCGACCGGTCCGTGTGGGACTACATCGCGGGCGGCAGCGGTGACGAGACAACTCTGCGGGCCAACCGGGACGCCTACGCCCGCTACCGACTGCGTCCGCGGACCCTCGTGGATGTGTCCCACTGCGAGACGGGCACCACCCTGCTGGGCAGCCCGGTGGCCTTCCCCGTCGGCGTCGCCCCCATGGCGTACCACCGCCTGGTCGACCCGGAGGGCGAGACGGCCACTGTGCGTGCGGCCGGGGCGGTGGGCGCGCTCACCGTCACCAGCACCTTCGCCAGCACCACGCTGGAGGAGACGGCCGCCGCGGCCACCGGTCCGCTGTGGCTGCAGCTCTACGTCATGCGCCGCCGCGAGATCACCGAAGCCCTGGTCCGCAGGGCCGAGGCAGCCGGGTACCGGGCCCTGACCATCACCGTCGACACCCCCCGAATGGCACGCCGGGAGCGAGACTTGCGCAACGGCTTCAGCCTGCCGCCGCACATCCGGCCGGCCAACCTCGACGACGGCTCCGCGCACGGACTGCACGACGGCCGGTCGGGTGCCTCCGCCCTGGCCGTGCACACCGCCCGGCACATCGACGCCGCGTTCACCTGGAAGGACCTGGCCTGGCTGCGGTCACTGACCCCGCTGCCCCTCGTACTGAAGGGCGTGCTCACCGCGGAGGACGCCCGGCGCGCGGCCGACCTGGGGATCGAGGGGATCATCGTGTCCACCCACGGGGGCCGTCAGCTCGACGGCGCGGTGGCGGCACTCGATGCCCTGCCCGAAGTCGTCGAAGCCGTACCCGCGCACTGCGAGGTCCTGGTCGACGGCGGCATCCGGCGGGGCACCGACGTCATCAAGGCACTGGCCCTCGGGGCCCGCGCGGTGCTGATCGGCCGCCCTGTTCTCTGGGGCCTGGCCGTCGAGGGTGCCGCCGGTGCCGAACGGGTCCTCTCCGCCCTGCACCAGGAACTCGAGGACGCCATGGCCCTGTGCGGCCGGCCCAGCCTCGACACGATCGGCCGGGACCTGCTCCACCCCCACTCCCTCTCCTGCTCCTACGCACAACCGCACCACGACTGACAGGGACGGCATCTCGATGAACGACACGCCTTTCGCTCTCACCCCTGACGAGCAGGCTCTCCTGCCCTCCGAGGAGGAGGTGCAGTTCTACCAGGAGCACGGCTGGTATCTGTCCAAGAAGCTGCTGACGGACGAGGAGGTCGACACCCTCACCGCCGCCGCCGACCGGTTCTACGACGGCCACCGTGACCGCGTACTGCCCCGGCGGCCGCCGCGCCTGGCCTACTGGGAGCCTGAGCAGGGCGATGTGCACCGGCACAACGACTACATCTTCTACGAGGACGACACCATCCGCCGCATCCTGTCCAAGCCCGTCGTCGCGGCGGTCGCGGCACGCATCGCGCGGACCAGTCGGATACGGCTGTGGAACAGCACGCTCATCCACAAGCCGCCGCGCCCGGAGGACGCCCGGAACATCGTGCCCTGGCACTTCGACCGCCACTACTGGCAGACCTGCTCCTCCGACGAGATGCTCACCGCGTTCATCCCCTTCCACGACTGCGACGAGGAGATGGGGACGATCACGATGATCGACGGCAGCCACACCTGGAAGGAGACCGGAAACGATGACTCCACCTCCCGCCACTTTGCGGAACGCGACCGGTCCGAACTCGAGGAGATGCTCGAGGAGAACGCCGCCTACAACAACGTCGAGGTGCGCAAGGTGCCCGTGAACATCCCCAAGGGGCACATCAGTTTCCACCACTGCCGGACCTACCACGGCAGCGGGCACAACCGCAGCGACCGCCCCCGCCGCGCCATCTCCCTCCATCTGCAGGACCGCACCAACCAGTGGCGGCCCTTCCAACTGTCCTCGGGTGACCTGGTCGTCTACAACAACGACGTACTCGTCCGCACGGACGCCCAGGGCCACCCCGACTACACCGACCCGGAGTTCTGCCCGGTCCTGTGGGAGGACCCCCGGTGAGGGACTGCACCTCCCCGACCACTGTGCTGGCCGCCGACGAGCTGCACGGTTCCCTCTCCGACCCCCTCATGGAGGTGATGAACTTCCTCAACGAGATCACCTCACGCCACCCGGAGGCGATCTCCTTCGGCCCCGGCCGCCCGTACGAGGGCCTGTTCGAGGTCGAGCGGATCGGCGAGTACCTCGACACCTACGTACGGCACCTCTCCGACGACCTGGGCCGCACCCGCGACGAGGTGCGCACCCTGCTCTTCCAGTACGGGCGCACCAACGGCCATATCCACGAGCTGGTGGCCCGGACCCTGGTCAACGACGAGGGCATCCGCGCCGATCCGGAGTCCGTCGTGGTCACCGTGGGCTGTCAGGAGGGGATGCTGATCGCCCTGCGGGCGCTGTTCGCCCGCCCCTCCGACGTCCTCCTGGTCCCCTCGCCGTGCTACATCGGCATCACGGGGGCGGCCCGGCTGCTGGACATCGAGACCGTGCCGGTCCCCGAGGGGGAGGACGGGATCGACCCCGAGGCGCTGCGGAGTACCGTCACCGCACTGCGGCGGGCCGGGAAGCGGGCCCGCGCGCTGTATGTGGTGCCCGACTTCTCCAACCCCACCGGAACCTGTATGACGGTGCCCGCCCGCCGCCGCCTGCTGGAGCTGGCCGACGTGGAGGACCTGCTGATCCTGGAGGACAACCCGTACGGCTTCTTCACCCGGACCGGCACCCGGCGGCCCACGCTGAAGGCGCTCGACTGCCTGCGTCGCGTGATCTACCTCGGTTCCTTCGCCAAAACCTGCTTCCCCGGCGCCCGGGTGGGCTATGTGGTCGCCGACCAGCAGGTCCGGATGCCCGACGGCCGCCGCACCCTCCTGGCCGAGGAGCTGTCCAAGGTCAAGAGCATGGTCACGGTGAACACTCCCGCGCTCAGCCAGGCCGTCATCGGCGGGATGCTCATCACGCACGACTACGGCCTGCGGAAGGCCAACAAGGCGGCCACCGACTTCTACCGCGAGAATCTGACGACCCTGCTGGACTGTCTCGACCGCCTGCTGCCGCCGGACCGTCGAGAGGCGGCCGGTATCCACTGGAACGCACCCGAGGGCGGATTCTTCCTGACCCTCACCCTGCCCGTCCCGGCGGACAACGCGCTGCTGGAGGTGTCCGCCCGGGACCACGGGGTCATCTGGACACCGATGAGTTACTTCTATCCGGACGGCGGCGGACGGCACCAGATGCGGCTGTCGCTCAGCTACCTCACACCGGACCAGGTCACCGAGGGAGCGAGCCGTCTGGTGTCCCTGCTGGAACGGAGCTGTGCATGAACGCCGTGCTGTACGCGGTGACCGTGGCGATCTGGGGTTCGACCTGGCTGGCGATCAAGGGCCAGCTCGGAGAGGTGGACCCCACGACGTCGATCGCCTACCGGTTCGCCCTGGCCGCCGCGGTCCTGCTGGTCTGGGCCCGCCTGCGCGGACTGCCGCTGCGCTACCCGCCGCGCACCCATGGGCAGTTCGCCCTCATGGGCGCCCTGATGTTCTCCACGAACTTCCTCTGCTTCTACATCGCCGAGCAGCATCTGACCACCGGGCTCGTATCGATCATCTTCGCGATGTCCCTCCTGGTGAACATCGCCTTCGCCCGGCTGTTCTTCCACCGCACCATCGCCCCGAGGGTGCTGATCGGGGGAGCGGTCGGCCTGCTCGGGATCGCCACGGTGTTCTGGCCGGAGTTCGCCGACTTCAGCCTCTCCTCCGGCTCGGGGCAGGGGATCCTGCTCTCGGTCGTGGGCACCCTGGTGTTCTGCCTGGGCAATGTGGTCTCCGGGAAGACACAGGCCACGGGCATCCCGGTGGTGCAGAGCACGGGCTACGCGATGGCGTACGGAGCCCTGCTGATGGCGCCGTTCGCCCTCTTCCTCGGCGACGGCTCCGCGTTCGAACCCACGCTCGAGTACACCGGCTCGCTGCTCTACCTCGCCGTCTTCGGCTCGGTGATCGGCTTCGGTTCCTACCTCACGCTGCTGGGGCGCATCGGCGGTGAGCGGGCGGCGTACGCCACCGTCCTCTTCCCGGTCGTGGCCCTGCTGCTGTCCACGGCGTTCGAGGACTTCCACTGGTCCGCGCGGGACCTGGTGGGGGTCGCACTGATCCTGGCCGGTAACGCCGTCGTGCTGACCAAGCCGGAACTGCTGCGGCGGGTGGCGGGCCTCGACCGGGAAGGCCGTACCCCCGCCGGGTCCGCGACCGCGGCCGCGCCAGGGTCGGCGCCGGCGAACTCAGCAGGCGAGTAACCCCCACGTCCATCTCCGAGGCCCGGCCGGGGTTCGCCCGCACGGACGACCCGGCCGGCCTCGTACTTCTCTCGTCGCTCGTCTCTTCGGTCGAGGAGTACCACCGTGCGTACTGCCGCCATCGTCGGCACCGGCCTCATCGGCACATCGATCGCCCTCGCGCTCAGCGCCCGGGGAGTGACCACCCATCTGCTCGACCGCGACCCCCGTACCGTACGCACCGCCGCCGCACGAGGCGCGGGGACGCCCGATTCACCGTCGGAACCCGTGGACATCGCCATCCTGGCCGTTCCGCCCCTGCACACCGCCGCCGCCCTGGCGGAGCAGCAGGCCCGCAAACTGGCCACGGTCTACACGGACGTGGCGAGCGTCAAAGGCCTGCCCTCCGCCCGGATCCGGGAACTCGGCTGTGACGCCACGACCATGGTGGGCGGGCATCCGCTGGCCGGCCGCGAACGGTCCGGGCCGCTGGCTGCCCGGGCCGACCTGTTCCAGGACCGGCCCTGGGTGCTGACACCGGGCCCCGAGACCAGCGAGGCGGCTCTCAACCGCGCCCTGGAACTGGTGGCGTTGTGCGGGGCGGTGCCCGTGCTCCTGGACGCGCACGCCCACGACCGCGCCGTGGCCCTGGTCTCCCACCTGCCGCATCTGATGGCGAGCCTCACCGCTGCCCGGCTGCTGGACGGCGAGGACTACGCGGTACGACTGGCCGGGCGCGGCGCACAGGATGTGACCCGGATCGCCGCCGGCGACGCCGATCTGTGGGCCGACATCCTCGCCGCCAATGCGGCCGCCATCAGTGAGCCGCTGGCGCAACTCGTCGCCGACCTGGCGACAACGGCCGACGCCCTGCGCCGCCTGGCGGACGGTGACCCGGCCCACCGCGACGGCGCCCTGGCCGATCTGGCGGAGATGCTGCGCCGCGGCGGCGCGGGACACGCTCGTATAGCGGCCCGCCGCTCCGGCGCCTGGACCGCGCTCTCGGTCTCGGTTCCGGCCGGTGACCAGGACGGACAGGTGGCGCGGCTGCTCGACGACATCGGCGAGACACAGGTGGAACTGGAGGACATGGTGTTCCCGGAGACAACGGGCCGGCGGGGCGACGCGGTGCGACTCATGGTCCTCCCCACGGCCGCCCGCCCCCTCACCGACGCCCTGCGCAGCCGCGGTTGGGCGGTCCGCTGCTGATCCGCCGCGCCGGTCGTCGTTCCGTTTCCGGGCGCCGGCATGCCGGGCCGCCCTCCCGGGTGCCGCACACATGCGCCACCCGGGAGAGGCAGCGGTCACTGCTCAGTGCCGGACCGGCGGCCGGTCCCAGTGGCGGTGTGCGGCGACCGCCGCGGTCAGCTGGGAGAGGAACTCCTCACCGGCGCCGCCGGTGGAGGTGTCACTGACCACGCCGTGATCCGCCACGGCGCCGTCGCCGTCACCGGCCAGACGCAGTCCTTCCGGCTCCAGCTTCGCCACGAGGCCGACACCGCTGCCGAGGGCCCCGACCGGCTTGCCGTGCCGGTAGGCGTCTCGTACGAACCGCAGGACCGTCGCGTCGGCGACCAGCTCCTGCACGCTCGACGGGCCGCCGGGCACGACCACCGCGTCGTACAGCACCGAGGCGACCGTGGGCAGGGCCCGGTCGACCCGGTGCTCACGGCCGTCGCCGTCGCGCACCGACCCGTCGTGGAAGGCGAGTTCCTCGACGACGGCGCCACCGGCCTCCAGTACCTCACGGACCGCGCCGACCTGGGCGGCGTCCACCCCGTCGGCGACGAGCACGGCGACCTGGCGGGTGCGGATACTCCCGTCACCCCGGTTGTTCTCACCGGCCAGGCTCAGCGCGGGTGACGGCTCGGGCTGAGGGGTGTCCTCCTTCTCCGGCGGAGCGACACCGATGCCTTCGGCGACGGCGGTGGCCAGGCCGTGGTGCACATGGGCGAGCTGCTCGACGGTCCGCTCGCGCACCTGCATCGACCCCACCTTGCCCAGCTCGAAGCGGAAGGCGTCGATGATGTGCTGCTTCTCCCAGTCGGCCATGCTGAGGAAGAACAGTGCCGCCTGCGTGTAGTGGTCCTTGAAGCTCTCGCTGCGCTTGCGGATCTTCCGTCCGTCCACCCGTTCCTGGAGGTGGCTGAAGGCGCTCGGGTCGGCTCCGGTGTGGACGGGGCAGCCGCCGCCGAGGGAGTTCGGGCTGTAACTGGTGCCGCTGTGGATCTGGCCCTGGTGGTATCCGTCGCGCTGGTTGTTGCGCACCGGGGCGACCGGCCGGTTGACGGGAATCTGGGCGAAGTTGGGGCCGCCCAAGCGGATCAGCTGGGTGTCCAGATAGGAGAAGTTACGGGCCTGGAGCAGCGGGTCGTTGGTGAAGTCGATGCCCGGTACGACGTTGGCCGTATGGAAGGCCACCTGCTCGGTCTCCGCGAAGTAGTTCTCCGGGTTGCGGTCGAGGACCATACGCCCGATGGGGCGGGCGGGGACCTGCTCCTCCGGAATGATCTTCGTGGCGTCCAGCAGGTCGAAGTCGAAGGAGTGCTCGTCGGTCTCCGGGACCAGCTGCACACACAGCTCGTACTCGGGGTGGTTCCCGGCGGCGATGTTGTCCCACAGGTCCCGGCGGTTGAAGTCCGGGTCCCTACCCTGTGTTTCCTGGGCCTCGTCCCACACCAGGGAGTGCACTCCGAGCTTCGGTTTCCAGTGGAATTTGACGAAGGTGCCCTGCCCCTCGGCGTTGACGAAGCGGAAGGTGTGGACCCCGAAGCCCTGCATCGTCCGGTAGCTCCGCGGAATCGCCCGGTCGGACATCAGCCACATCATCATGTGCATCGTCTCGGGCTGCAGGGAGACGAAATCCCACAGGGTGTCGTGGGCGGAGGCGCCGGTGGGGATTTCGTTGTGCGGTTCCGGCTTCACCGCGTGCACGAAGTCCGGGAACTTGATGCCGTCCTGGATGAAGAAGACCGGCATATTGTTTCCCACCAGGTCGTAATTTCCCTCCGCGGTGTAGAACTTCGTGGCGAATCCACGAACGTCGCGCACCGTGTCCGCGGAGCCCCGCGGTCCCTGGACGGTGGAGAAGCGTACGAACACCGGGGTTCGCACCGACGGGTCCTGGAGAAAGGCGGCCTTGGTGAACTCCGAGCAGGAGTGGTAGGGCTCGAAGAAGCCGTACGCTCCCGCGCCCCGGGCGTGGACGACGCGCTCCGGAATGCGCTCGTGGTCGAAACGTGTGATCTTCTCGCGGAAGTGAAAGTCCTCCAGGAGGGTGGGCCCGCGCTCACCCACCTGGAGGGAGTCGTCCGTGTGATCGACCACGACGCCCTGGTCCGTGGTGAGCGGGCCGCCGGCGGGGTCGGCGGCGTGATGCTGCTCGCGCTGCCGCTGTTTGGCGTCGGTGGGGCGGGATGCGTGGCTGGCCATGGTCGTCTCCTTCGCGGACGTCGCCTCTGGGCGCGATCCCGTTGCGAGTGCCGTGCGTGCGCTCGCTCAAACCCGGTGCACCCGAGACCGCCGCGGCCGCGGCTCTCCCCGGGACCCGCCTGCTCCGGAACGGCGGCCGGGCCGCCCGGCCGCCGTCGTATGCGTGGGGCCGCCCCGGGGGGAGGAGCTGACCGGCCGGGATGACACCTGGGAATCGGATGGCCACGGAACGGGGACATGAGGAGGCCGTCTTCCTACCGGCTGCGGCGGCATCTCCTCTGAGGGTCCGGCCCACGGTCGTAACCCGGAGTGAGGCCCTGCCGGAGCGCCCTGTGACGCGTCTTCCTCACCTCGCCCGGACTGCTGTCGATTGATCGTTTGGTCCGGGGGTAGGCGGACGCCCAGTTGCCGGTTGTCCCCGTGGAAGAGAAGGAGACGAGCATGCTGATGGCCCACCCCGCGGTTCTGAAGAACCTGGTGGAGCGGTACGAAGCCCTCGCTGTCCTCGACGCGGGAAGGGGCGGCCCCGAGGTTCGTCAGGAATTCGAGGACGTCGCCTACGCGATGTGTGTGTCCACCGGAACCCAGGACGCCGAAAGCGCGCTGGTCGCGGCCCGCCATCAACTGCCCGGCGCGCGCACCCTGGATGACTCGGTGCTCAGTTCCTGAGAATCTCCCGTCCTCACGGAGCAGCCCCCGGCAGGAGCCGGGGGCTTTAGAGGCGTTCCGCCCCCCGCCCGTCCGAGCCCGCAGAGGGCCGGATGGGCAGGGGGCGGACGGGCGGGGGGAGCCGCCCGGGGCCGAGGCGGAGCGGGTGGTGTCAGCGGCCTTCGTGCAGCACCATCGCCGAGCCACCGCCACGGCGCTTGGGTTCGGCCACCGCCGAGACCTTGCCCTCCGGCAGGAACTCCAGCGCGGCCACCGCCCCGATCTCCGGCGACGGGGTGAAGGTCGTCGGCGCCGGCACGAAGCGGTGGCCGATGCCCTCCAATTCCTTGCGCTCGGGCGAGTCCAGGAACGCCGGCTCGGCTTCCGTCGTGGTCCGGTTCCGCTGGGAGATCCGCGGCGCGGCGACGGCCTCGGGCAGCGACATGCCCAGGTCCAGACGGTTGACCAGGGTTTGCAGCACCGTGGTGATGATGGTGGCGCCGCCCGGCGAGCCCACGGCGAACCTCGGCTTGCCGTCCTCCAGCACGATCGTCGGCGACATGCTGCTGCGCGGCCTCTTGCCCGGCCCCGGCAGGTTCGGATCCGGCGTCCCCTCGTCGAGGGGGGCGAAGTCGAAGTCGGTCAGCTCGTTGTTGAGGAGAAACCCGCGTCCGGGCACGGTGATGCCCGAGCCGCCGGTCTGCTCGATCGTCAGGGTGTAGGAGACGACGTTGCCCCAGCGGTCGGCGGTCACCAGATGGGTGGTCGAGGGCCCCTCGTGCGGCTCCTTGTTCCCGGTGCCACGGACGCAGCCCGATCCCGTACCGCGTGGGTCCGCGGGAGCCAGCGGGCTGGTCAGCGTGGCGTCGGAGCGGATCAGGCAGGCCCGGTCCTTGGCGAATCCCTTGGAGAGCAGCTCCTTGGTGGGCACGTCCGAGAAGGCCGGGTCGCCCACCCAGCGATTGCGGTCGGCGAAGGCGATCCGGCTGGCCTCCAGGTAATGGTGGAGCGCCTGGCCCCGGTCGGCGGGCGAGAGGTCGAAGTTCTCCAGGATGTTCAGCGCCTCGCCCACGGTCGTACCGCCGGACGAGGAGGGCGCCATGGAGTAGACGTCGAGCCCGTGGTACGAGGTCCGGGTCGGGGCGCGGCGTACGGTCGTGTAGTCGGCGAGGTCGCGCCGCTCCATGAGTCCGGGCCGGGCCGTGTGGTCGGAGCCGGCGGCCACCGGCGGCTTGCGGACGGTCCGCACCACGTCGCGGCCGATGTCGCCGCGGTAGAGCGCGTCGACGCCCTCATGGGCGAGCTGCCGGTAGGTCCGGGCGAGGTCGGGATTGCGGAAGCGCGAACCCACCACCGGGAGTTCGCCGTTGGGCAGGAACAGTTCCGTGGTGGAGCTGAAGTCGCGGAAGCGGTCCTCGTTCATGGCCGTCTGGGCCCGGAACTCGTCGTTGACGACAAAACCGTCCTCGGCCAGCCTGGTGGCGGGGCGCAGGGCTTTCGCCAGGGAGACCGTTCCCCAGTCGTCCAGGGCCTTCTGCCAGGTGGCGGGCGTACCGGGCACACCCACGGAGAGCCCGGAGTTGACCGCTTCCGATGACGGGATGGGCTTGCCCGTCGCCGGGTCGATGAAGGAGTCCGAGCGCATACGGGCCGGGGCGGTCTCCCGGCCGTCGATGGTGCGCACCTTCCCGGACGAGGCGTCGTAGGAGACCAGATAACCGCCGCCCCCCACCCCCGCGGAGTAGGGCTCGACCACGCCGAGCGCGGAAGCGGTGGCCACCGCCGCGTCCACGGCGTTGCCGCCCTGCCGCAGCACATCGAGCCCGGCTTGGGATGCGTACGGGTTGACGCTCGAGACCGCGCCGCCGCTGCCGGTGGCAACCGGCTGCTTGGCGGGGGGCTCGAGCCCGGAGCCGGTGGAGGCGGACACGGCGCCGTGCGGGGACGAGGAGGAATGGGCGGCGACTGTGTGGACCAGCAGGGGAAGGGCGAGCGCGACCACGGACGTGGCAGCGACTGCGGCACGGCGGACAGCCATGTAGCCTCCGAGGACTTGGGTCGAGGGGTTGCCGAAACCCTGGCAGTGCCGGAGCTGACCAGCAACGATGAGCTTCAAGATTTGCGCGTAATCTGAGGTTCCGCTCGGTAATCCCGGGCGTGTCGGCCAACGGGGAGCGCCGCGGCCGGGTCCCGCACGACGGTACGCGAGGGCACCGGTTCGCGGCGGTCTCCCGCGCAGACCTCCGCGGAAGACCGGGAAGGCGCCTGGCGAGCCGCCATCAGTCTGCGGACGAACGGGGCGGACTCGCAGGGGGGCGGCCCTCAGGGGGACGGCGGCCCGATGCGGAGATCGTGACCTGTGGGATGTCAAGGAAGGCCGGGTCGTTCAGCAGGTCGGAGAATTCTTGACGTCGGCTCGGGGGGCCGGTGAGCGGTGGCCCTTCACGCCCGCCGCAGAGCTGCGGCGACGTCGAGTTGGGGGGAGGATGGCCCCATGGCCGAGCTCTCCGCGTCCTCGAGGTGTGATGTGTCCACGGATTCGCCCCTGTCCCTCTGGTCGAGGGACTCGGTGTTGTCGATCGGCTCCGTGGGCTCGGTGCTGTCCATCGGGTCGGTCGGGTCGGTGCTGTCCGTCGGGTCGGTCGGGAGCACCCTGTCGGCCGGCTCGATCGGTTCCGCCTTGTCGCTGATCTCAGCGGGATCGTGGCTGAGCGTGGGGTCGATGCTGTCCGCCCAGTCGCGGTGGTCGGTGCTGTCCTGGCGTTCGACCCGGGGCTTCCTGTCCGCCGGTGCGGTGGTGGCGGTGGCCGGTGCCGCGCTGCTGGCACCGCGCGGTCGAGGACGTTTCTCGATGGTGCGTACGCCGCCCCGTCGGCCGTCGCTGTCTTGAAGCCGGTTGCCTTCCCCGTCCCGGAGAGGCACCGGGCCCGGGTGACGGCCGCCGGTGCGGCCGACCGGCTCCCGGCCGAGGGGGCGACGCGGGCCGGGTGGTCGGTCCGGAGCGGGTGGCCCGCCTCCGCCCGGGTTCCGCTCGACCGGTGGGCGACGCCGGTCGACCCTCAGGAAGAGCCCGCGGAGGTCATGAGGTGCCCCCGGTGGAAGGGCCGAAGAATTCGATCTCGGCGATGGCCACCTGCTTGTTTCCGGCTGCCTGGTAGGACGAGCGCACGGTGAAGCGGACCGCGACCACGTCACGGGCGCGGAAGGCGCGGCGTTGGGGGCCTCCCTGATCGAGGGTGAGGTTCTTGGTCGTGGTGCGGCCGTCGGACGTGGTGATCCGGGCTTCGACCCGGTGGGGGAGCGCCGACTTCGACAACTCGTTCAGCCGCGCCGACTGGCCGGGAGTGATGACGAGGTCCAGCAGACGTACCGGCCGCGCGAAGCGGGCCTCCAGCCACTGGCCTTCGCCTCCGCCCGAGAGACCCGGGCCCCACCACGTATTGCTGAGCCTGTCGAAGGCGAGCACAGGGCCGTGGCCGGGGAACGAGCGGGACGCCTTGGAGGAGTCCGGGGCCAGCGGGGCTCGCTTGGCGAAGTGGTCCCGGACCGCCTGGGCGGCAGGCACCGCGTTGAACGCGACCGCCACCAGCAGGCCCAGGACCGCGGCCCCGAGCACCCAAGGGGCCAGGCGGAGCGGTGCCCGGCGCAGGCGGGGCCGATCACCCGCCCACGGCTCCTCCCTGTTCCGGGAGCCCAGCAGACGACGCCACCAGGGGCGGCGAACGGGAGTTGTCGGACCACCGGCCATCCGCATGGCGCAACGACGGCAGAAGTGACGGTCGGGGTGGTTGGGCGTGGAGCACCACGGGCAGGGCGTACCTCCACCGGTGTCGTCATCGGGGACCGGGGCGTTCACCCGCGGGCGAGCCGCCGACGGCCTGCCGGGCAGCACCGGTGCCACCGACGGCTCCGCGACCGTACGGGCTTCACGATCCGCAACAGGCACGAGGAGCGCACGAGCGCGCTCTTCCGCGGCGTTCGCGTCCGCCGCGGACGGACGTTCCTCAGGGCGGGGGTCGTCGGCGGCGCCGGGCGCGCCCGGCACGCTGCCGTCGGACCGGGCGCCGGAATCGGACCGGGCGCCGGAACCGCCGTCCGCGCTGCCGCCCATCCCGTCCCTCGGGTGTGCCGCGTCCGCCCCGTCGGTCC
>NZ_JBQQBW010000063.1:0-41160 GCF_052245415.1 Streptomyces sp. 8N706
ATCGCTCACATCGCACGCCTCGACGACGACCTCCGCGCCGTACTCCGCAAGCTCGACCACCAGTTCCTCAACACCCTCGGCAGCCGGACCACGGCGGCTGACCAGCAACAGACTCCGCACCCCGTGCCGGGCCGCCAAGTGGCGTGCCACCGTGCGCCCCAAGCCACCGGTACCACCCGTGATCAAGACCGTGCCGGAGGTGTCCCAGGCCGTCCCCCGCTGTGACTGCGCCCGGGCCAGCCGGACCGCCAGCACCTCGTTCCCGCGTACCAACAGTTCAGGCTCATCGGCCGCGAGCCCCTGCGGCAGCACCGTCACATCGGCGTCACCCTCCAGATCCACCAGGCCGAAGCGGCCCGGGTTCTCCGACTGCGCCGACCGCACCAGACCCCGGACAGCGGCGCCCGCGAGATCCCCGCCCGCGCTCGCACCACGCGTCACGAACACCAGACGCGTGGCAGCGAACCGGTCGTCGGCCAGCCACGACTGCACCATCTCCAACGCCCAGGCGGCCGCGGCGTGTACGGACTCCACCGTTCCGGCGGTGCCGACGGGCGGCGCGACCAGGACGGCACCGGGGGCGGCTTCCTGCTTCAGGGGCTCCAGATCCGCGTACGTCCGCAACGGCTCGCCATCCGGACCGGTGCCGAGTGCGACGCGCTCGTCCGTGAGCGGGACGGGGGCCAAGTCGACCTTGAAGAGGGCGTCACGGTGGGCGGTCTGCAACTCCCCGGCCGAGAGCGGACGTACCACCAGCGACTCCACCGAGGCGACCGGCGCACCGGACGAGTCCGCGATCGCGACCGACATTCCGCTGCCCGCGTCGCGGATACGGACGCGGAGGTGCGAGGCGCCGGAGGCGTGCAGGGACACTCCGGTCCACGAGAACGGGATTCCGCCCGCTCCCCCGCCACCCAATGCCGCCGCGTGCAGTGCGGCGTCGAAGAGCGCGGGGTGCAGACCGTAGGCGTCGCCGTCGGTGCCCTCGGTGAGCCCGACCTCGGCGTAGATGTCCTCGCCGAGCTTCCAGGCCGCCCGCAGGCCCTGGAACGCCGGGCCGTACGTGAGCCCGGCATCCGCGAGTGTGTCGTAGCAGCCTGCCGCGTCGAGGGGTTCGGCGCCCTTCGGAGGCCATACGGCGGCATCGAAGGAGGCCACCTCGGCCCCCGTGGTCACCGCGCCGCCGGCGTGCAGCGTCCACGGGCCCTCGCCCTCGCGCGCATGCACCGACGCCGAGCGGCGACCCGAACCGTCCGCCTCCCCCAGCCACACCTGCACCTGTACGCCACCACCCGACGCGGGCAGCACCAGCGGCGCGACGATCGTCAGCTCCTCCAACCGATCGCAGCCGACCTCGTCGGCCGCCCGCAGCACCAGCTCCACCAGCGCCGTCCCCGGCACCAGCACGGACCCCAGCACCACATGGTCCGCCAGCCACGGATGCGAGGACACCGACAGCCGCCCGGTGAACAACAGCCCACCCGAACCCGCCAGTTCCACCGCCGCGCCCAGCAAGGGATGCCCCGGAGAACCCAGGCCCGCGAACCGCACATCACCGGACCGCGCCACACCGCCCGACGGCCAGTACCGCTCGTGCTGGAACGCGTACGTCGGCAGGTCCACCCACCGCGCACCCGTACCGGCGAACAGCGCCGCCCAATCCACGCTCGTGCCCCGGACGTACAGCTGCGCCAGGGCACCCAGCAGCGCCGTCTCCTCGGGCCGGTCCTTGCGCAGTACGGGAGCGAGCACGGCCTCCTCCGGTGCCGACTCCCGGGCCATCGCCGACAGCACACCATCCGGCCCGAGCTCCAGGAACCGCGTCACCCCCTCCGCCTGCAAAGCCCGCACCCCGTCCGCGAAACGCACCGCCTCGCGGACGTGGCGGACCCAGTAGTCGGCGGAGGCGAGCTGTCCGGGCTCGGCGATCCGGCCCGTCAGGTTCGACACCACCGGGGTCGTCGGCGGGCCGAAGGACAGCCGCGCCACCACCGCGCGGAATTCCTCCAGCATCGGTTCCATCAGGGGCGAGTGGAAGGCGTGTGAGACCCGCAGCCTGCTGGTCTTGCGCCCCTCCCCCTCGAAGTGCGCCGCGACGGCGAGCACCGCGTCCTCGGCGCCGGAGACCACGACCGACGACGGACCGTTGACCGCCGCGACCGACACCCCCTGCCCCAAGAGCGGCAGCACCTCCTCCTCGGCGGCTTGGATCGCCATCATCGCCCCACCGGCGGGGAGTTGCTGCATCAGGCGGCCACGGGCCGCCACCAGCGCGCACCCGTCCGCCAGCGACAGCACACCCGCCACATGGGCCGCGGCCACCTCGCCGATCGAGTGCCCCGCCACGAAGTCCGCGCGCACGCCCCACGATTCCAGCAGGCGGAACAGGGCCACCTCGATGGCGAACAGCCCGGCCTGGGCGTACGCGGTCTGATTCAGCAGCTCCGCGTCCTCACCCCAGACGACGTCCCGCAGCGGGCGGTCCAGGTGCTCGTCGAGCCCGGCGCACACCGCGTCGAACGCCTCCGCGAAAACCGGGTGGCGGCCGTACAACTCCCGCCCCATGCCGAGCCGCTGCGCGCCCTGGCCCGAGAACAGGAACGCCGACCTCCCCGCGGTGACCGGGCCCTCGGCCACGCCCGCGTCGGCCTCGCCGACCGCCAGGGCCGACAGGGCACGTACCAGGTCCTCCCGGTCCTCGCCCCAGACCACCGCGCGGTGGGCGAAGCTCGACCGGCCCGTCGCCAGTGAGTAGCCGATGTCCCGCGCCGGCAGGTCCTCCCGGCCCACCACCAGGGGCAGCAGGCGCGCCGCCTGGCCGCGCAGCGCGGCCTCGTTCCTGCCGGAGAGCACCCACGGCAGCGAGCCGGGCCCGGTCGCCGGGGCGTCCGCCCCGGCCTCGGCCGCGAGCGGCTCGGGCTGTTCCAGGATCACATGCGCGTTCGTACCACTGACGCCGAAGGAGGAGACACCCGCGCGGCGCGGCCCGTCACCCTCCGGCCACCGGGCCGGGGACGTCAGCAGCTCGACGGCACCGGCACTCCAGTCCACATGCGACGACGGAGCATCGACGTGCAGCGTCCGCGGAAGGACGCCGTGGCGCATCGCCAGCACCATCTTGATCACACCCGCGACGCCCGAAGCCGCCTGCGCATGACCGATGTTGGACTTCACCGAACCCAGCAGCAACGGCCGGTCCTCCGGCCGGTCCTGACCGTACGTGGCCAGCAACGCCTGGGCCTCGATCGGATCGCCCAGCGTCGTACCCGTACCGTGCGCCTCCACCGCGTCCACCTCAGCGGTGGACAGACCGGCGCTCGCCAGTGCCTGACGGATCACCCGCTGCTGCGACGGGCCGTTCGGCGCCGTCAGGCCGTTGGACGCGCCGTCCTGGTTCACGGCCGAGCCGCGTACGACAGCGAGCACCTGGTGGCCGTTGCGGCGCGCATCCGACAGGCGCTCCAGCACGAGCATGCCCACGCCCTCGCCCCAGCCGACGCCGTCGGCCGCGTCGGCGAACGCCTTGCACCGGCCGTCAGCCGACAGCCCCCGCTGCCGCGAGAACTCCACGAACGTCGTCGGGGTCGACATCACGGTCACACCGCCGGCGACCGCAAGGGAGCATTCGCCGGAGCGCAGCGCCTGCGCCGCCCAGTGCAGGGCGACCAGCGACGACGAGCACGCCGTGTCCACGGTCACGGCGGGGCCTTCGAAGCCGAAGGTGTAGGAGACCCGGCCGGAGGCGATGCTGGCCGCGCTGCCGTTGCTGCGGTAGCCCTCGTACTGGTCGCCGACGAGGATGTCGCCGTAGTCGGTGTACATCACGCCCGCGAAGACGCCCGTCCGGCTGCCGCGCAGCGACACCGGGTCGATCCCCGCCCGCTCGATCGCCTCCCAGGTCGTCTCCAGCAGGAGCCGCTGCTGGGCGTCCGTCGACAGCGCCTCGCGCGGGCTCATGCCGAAGAACTCCGGGTCGAAGTCCGCCGCCTCGTGGAGGAATCCGCCGGTGCGGGTGTAGGAGGTGCCGAGCACCTCGGGGTCGGGGTTGTAGAGGGTCTCCACGTCCCAGCCGCGGTCGGCGGGGAAGTCGGACACCGCGTCCACGCCGTCCGACACCAGCCGCCACAGGTCCTCGGGAGAGGCGACACCGCCCGGGTAGCGGCAGCTCATCCCGACGATCACCACCGGGTCCTCGGCTGCCCCCGCCCCCGTCGGCACCGGCGCCCGGGCCGGCAGCGCGGCCTCGGCCTCGGCGCCGAACAGCTCGTCCAGCAGGAAGCCGACGAGCGCGTCGGCCGTGGGGTAATCGAAGACGGCCGTGGCCGAAAGGCGCAGGCCGGTCGCGCTGTTGAGGCGGTTGCGGAGTTCGACGGCCGTCAGGGAGTCGAAGCCGAGGTCCTGGAAGACGCGGGTCGGGTTGATCGTCTCCGGGCTCGCGTGGCCCAGGACCACCGCGATCTGGGCGCGTACCAGGTCCAGGAGCACCTCGCGCCGCTCAACCGTGCCCAGTCCGCTCAGGCGTCCCACCAGACCGGCTACCGCGGCCGAGCCGCCGACCGCCGAGCGCCGGGCGCGGGTCCGGATCAGCCCGCGCAGCAGCGGGGGCACCTCTCCCTGCTCCCGCAGTGCCGCCAGGTCGAAGCGGACGGGGAGCAGGTGGGCGTCGTCGGCGGCCAGCGCGGCGTCGAAGAGGGCCATGCCCTGTGCGGGGGTGAGTTCGGGCATGCCCTGGCGGGCGATGCGCTGGAGGTCGGCGTCCGACAGGGTGCCGGTCATGCCGCCGTCCTGGGACCAGGGGCCCCACGCCAGCGACGTCGCAGGCAGGCCCGCCGCATGGCGGTGGTGCGCCAGGGCGTCCAGGAAGGTGTTGCCCGCCGCGTAGTTGGCCTGGCCGGGACTGCCGAGGGTGCCCGCCACGGACGAGAAGACCACGAAAGCGTCCAGATCGAGACCCTTCGTCGCCTCATGGAGGTTCCAGGCCGCGTCCACCTTCGGACGCAGTACGGCCGCGAGCCGCTCCGGAGTCAGCGATCCGATCACTCCGTCGTCCAGGACACCGGCCGTATGCACGACGGCGCCGATCCGGTGCCGGGAGATCAGATCGTCCACGGCGGCGCGGTCGGTCACGTCGCATGCCTCTACGGCGGCCTCGGCGCCGCTCCCGCGGAGCTCCGCGACCAGCTCTTCGACGCCCTCGGCCGCCGGGCCGCGGCGGCTGACCAGGAGCAGGTTCCGCACGCCGTGTTCGGCCGCCAGGTGGCGTGCCAGCACGCGCCCGAGGCCGCCGGTGCCACCGGTGATCAGGACCGTTCCTTCGGTGTCCCAGGCGATGGCGCGCTGTGCTTGCGCCCGGGCCAGCCGCGCCGCCAGCACCTCGCTGCCGCGCACCAGCAGTTGGGGCTCGTCCGAGGCCAAGGCCCGGGGCAGGATCGCCGCTTCGGCGTCGGTGATTCCGGTAGTTCCGGTGGTTCCGGTGGTTCCGGGGATTTCAGCAGTTTCAGTGATTTCGGCGGTTTCGGTTTCAGGGGCCTCGGGGTCGAGTTCCATCAGGCCGAAGCGGTCCGGGTTCTCCGACTGGGCGGACCGGACCAGGCCCCAGATGGCGGCGCCCGCGAGATTCGCGCCCGAGACCGCGCCGCGCGTGACGAACACCAGGCGCGAGGCGGCGAACCGGTCGTCGGCCAGCCACGCCTGAGCCAGTTCCAGCGCCCGGGCCGCCGTGGTGTGCGCCGACTCCACGACGTCACCGGAGCCGGGCGTCACGGGCACCAGCACCGCGTCCGGCACCCGGCCCGCCCCGGCCAGGGCCGCCAGATCCGTGAAGCGGTCGGCGGGGTCCGTAAGGCGGATGGAGAAAGCGGGGTCGAGGGAGCCGATCGCGGCCACGGACGGGGCGGACCCGGCCGGAGGCAGGCGTACGGGATTCCATTGCAGGCGGAACAGCGCGTCTCTGCCGACCGGGCTCGCGCCGCCTTCCAGCCGGTCGGCAGAGACCCCCCGCAGGACGAGGGTGCCGATGGAGGCGACGGGTTCGCCCGCGGTGTCGGCGACGTCCACGGACACCGTGTCGCCGCTGTGCCGGGTGACCTTGACCCGTATCGCCGAGGCGCCGGAGGCGTGCAGCGAGACGCCTTCCCAGGAGAAGGGCACGACTCCCTGGTCGATTCCGTTGAAGGTGACGACGTGCAGGGCCGCGTCGAGCAGCGCCGGGTGCAGTCCGTAGGCGGGCGCGTCGGCTTCGGCCTCGGCGGATAGGGCGACCTCGGCGAACACCTCATCGCCCCGGCGCCATGCGGCGCGCAGGCCCTGGAAGTGCGGGCCGTAGTCGAAGCCGCGGTCGGCCAGGCGCGGGTAGAGGTCGGTCAGGTCGACGGGTTCGGCGTCGGCGGGCGGCCAGGATCCGGCGGAGACGTCGTGGTCGGTTCCGGCCGTCTGCTGCCCGGTGGCCAGGACGCCGGTGGCGTGCTGCGTCCACAGGCGGTCGCCGTCGCCCTCCGGCCGGGAGCGTGCGCTCAGGGTGCGGCGGCCCGACTCGTCGGCGGGGCCCACGCGTAGCTGGAGGTGCACGCCGCCGTGCTCGGGCAGGACGAGCGGGGCGGCCAGGGTCAGTTCGTCGACGCGGTCGCAGCCCACCTCGTCGGCGGCGCGGATCGCGAGTTCGACGAATGCCGTGCCCGGCAGCAGGACCGAGCCCATGACGACGTGCCCGGCCAGCCAGGGGTGGGAGGCGAGCGACAGGCGCGTGGTGAACAGCACGCCGTCGCCGTCGGGCAGTTCCACGGCGGTACTCAGCAGCGGGTGCCCGGCCGCTTCGAGGCCGACGGCCCCGATGTCGCCGGTGCGGGTGTGGTCGGGGGTCGGCCAGAACCGCTGGTGCTGGAAGGCGTACGTCGGCAGCTCGATGGCGCGTGCGTCCGTACGGGCGAGGTACGCGGTCCAGTCGATCTCGGCGCCGCACACGTGCAGTTGTGTCAGGGCCGCGAGGAGGGTCGCCTGCTCCGGGCGGTCCTTGCGCAGGGCGGGGACGAGAACGGTCTCCTCGGGAGCGCTCCGGTCGGCGGAGTCCCCGTCCGGCAGCGACTCGCGCGCCATGGCCGAGAGCGTGCCGTCGGGCCCCAGCTCCAGGAAGCGCGTCACGCCCTGCGCGCGCAGGGCGCGGATCCCGTCGGCGAACCGGACCGCGGTGCGGACGTGGGTCACCCAGTACTCGGGGGTGCGCAGCTGGTCCCGGGGGGCGAGTTCGCCGGTGACGTTCGATACGACGGCCAGCTCCGGTTCGCCGTAGGACAGGCCCTCGGCGACGGCGCGGAAGTCGGCCAGCATCGGGTCCATCAGGGGCGAGTGGAAGGCGTGCGAGACCCGCAGCCGGGTGGTCTTGCGGCCCTCGGCTGCGAAGCGTGCGGCGAGCGCGAGGACGGTGGCCTCGGCGCCGGAAACCACCGTGGCCTCGGGGCCGTTGACGGCGGCGATCGCGATGTCCTCGGTCAGGTGCGCAAGCACCTCCTCCTCGGTGGCCTGGATCGCCGCCATCGCGCCGCCGGCGGGCAGGGCCTGCATCAGCCGTCCGCGTGCCGCCACCAGCGCGCAGGCGTCGGCCAGCGAGAACACCCCGGCGACATGCGCGGCGGCGATCTCGCCGACGGAGTGTCCGGCCACGTACTGCGGCCGTACGCCCCAGGACTCCACGAGCCGGAACAGGGCCACCTCGATGGCGAACAGCCCGGCCTGGGCGTAGGCCGTCTCGTTCAGCAGTTCCGCGTCCTCGCCCCAGAGGACGTCCCGCAGGGCGCGGTCCAGGCGCTCGTCCAGGGCGGCGCAGACCGCGTCGAACGCCTCCGCGAAGACCGGGTGGCGGGCGTACAACTCCCGGCCCATGCCGATGCGTTGCGATCCCTGGCCGGAGAAGAGGACGGCGTCCCGGCCGGTGTGGGCCGTGCCGGTGTCCACGGCGGGGTCGGCCTCGCCCGCGGCCAGGGCGGTCAGGGTGCGCAGCGCGGCGTCGTGGTCGTCGGCGCGGACGGCCGCTCGGTGCGCGAAGGCCGTGCGGCGGGTCGCCAGGGTGTACGCGGCATCCCTGAGGCGGGGTGCCGGCTCGCGGTCGAGGTGGTCGCGCAGCCGGGCCGCCTGGGCGCGCAGGGCGCTCTCGCTCTTGGCGGACAGCAGCAGCGGCATGGTCGCGTCGGGGGCGGCGGGCTTGCCGTCGGAGACGGTGACCGGCACGTCGGAGGCGGTGACCGGCACGTGGGGGACGGTGTCCGGCACGTCGTTCTCCGCGGTCGCGGGCAGTTCCAGGACCACGTGGGCGTTGGTGCCGCTGATGCCGAACGCGGAGACGGCGGCTCGTCGCGGGTGGCGGGTCTCGGGCCAGTCCGTGCGCTCGGTGAGCAGTTCGACCGCGCCCGCGGTCCAGTCGACGTGGGCGGTGGGCTCGTCGACGTGCAGGGTGCGCGGCAGCACGCCGTGCCGCATCGCCAGCACCATCTTCATCACGCCCGCCACACCGGCGGCGGCCTGGGTGTGCCCGAGGTTGGACTTCACCGCGCCCAGCAGCAACGGCCTCTCCGGCGGGCGCTCCTGGCCGTAGGTGGCCAACAGCGCCTGGGCCTCGATGGGGTCGCCGAGCGTGGTGCCGGTGCCGTGTGCCTCCACGGCGTCGACCTCGGAGGCGGCCACCTGGGCGTTCGCCAGGGCCTGCCGGATCACCCGCTGCTGGGACGGGCCGCTGGGTGCGCTCAGCCCGTTGGACGCGCCGTCCTGGTTGACGGCCGAGCCCTTCACCACGGCGAGTACGGGGTGGCCGTTGCGGACGGCGTCGGAGAGCCGTTCCACCAGCAGCAGGCCGACGCCCTCGCTCCAGCCGGTGCCGTCGGCGGCCGCCGCGAACGGCTTGCAGCGGCCGTCGGGGGCCAGCCCGCGCTGCCGGGCGAACTCCACGAAGAAGGATGGGGTGGACATCACCGTCACACCGCCCGCGACCGCGAGGGAGCACTCGCCCTGGCGCAGCGCCTGGGCCGCCATGTGCAGTGCCACCAGCGAGGAGGAGCACGCCGTGTCCACCGTGACGGCCGGTCCTTCGAAGCCGAAGGTGTAGGAGACCCGGCCGGAGACCACGCTCATCGCGTTGCCGGTGAGCCGGTGGCCGCCGACCTCGTCCTGTGCCGTGTCCAGGACCGTGCTGTAGTCCTGGGTGTTGGTGCCGGCGAACACGCCGGTGGCGCTGCCCCGCAGGGACTCGGGGTCGATACCCGCCTGTTCGAGGACTTCAAAGGTGGTTTCCAGGAGCAGCCGCTGCTGCGGGTCCATGGCGAGGGCCTCGCGCGGCGAGATGCCGAAGAAGTCCGCGTCGAAGTCGGCGGCGCCGTCCAGGAAGCCGCCGTCGCGGGCGTAGCTGGTGCCCTGGTGGTCGGGGTCGGGGTGGTAGAGCCGGTCCAGGTCCCAGCCCCGGTCGGCGGGCATGGGGGTGATGGCGTCACCGCCCTCGGCCAGCAACCGCCACAGGGCGTCAGGTGAGTTCACGCCGCCGGGGAAGCGGCAGGCCATGCCGACGATCGCCACCGGTTCGTCGAGGGCGGTGGCCGACGCCCGCACGACCGTGGCGGGCCCCGCGGCGCCCAGGACTTCGGAGCGCAGGTACGCGGCGACCGCGACGGAGGTGGGGTGGTCGAACAGCAGGGTGGCGGGCAGCCGCCGGCCCGCCGCGGCGGAGAGCCGGTTGCGCAGCTCGACGGCCATCAGCGAGTCGAATCCCTGCTCACGGAAGGCGCGTTGGGCATCGACGGTATCCGGTGAGGGGTGTCCGAGCACCTTCGCGGCCTCTTCCCTGACCATGGTCAGGAACGCCTGTTCCTGTTCGGCGGGCGGCAGTGCGCCGATCCGGTCGCGCAGGAGGGAGCGTTCCCGGCGCGGTCCGTCGGCGGGGCCGAGTGCGCGGCGGACCTCGGGCAGGTCGCCGATGAGGGGGCTGGGACGGACGGCGGTCAGGGCGGGGGCGTAGGCGCTCCAGTCGATGTCGGCCACGGTCACGTGCGTCATGCCCTGGGCGAGGGCCTGGCGCAGGGCGGCGAGCGCGGGGGCCGCGGCCAGGGGCAGCAGTCCGTCGCGGCTCATCCGGTCGGCGGCGTCGCTGTCGGTGGCCATGCCG
The DNA here is from genome assembly GCF_052245415.1 of Streptomyces sp. 8N706. Lineage (NCBI taxonomy): Bacteria > Bacillati > Actinomycetota > Actinomycetes > Kitasatosporales > Streptomycetaceae > Streptomyces > Streptomyces sp. 8N706. Next base: position 10,142 of record NZ_JBQQBW010000063.1, read on the forward strand.
TGGCCCGCCCAGGGGCCCCAGGCCACCGAGGTGGCCGGGAGCCCTTGCCGGTGGCGCTGTTCGGCGAGGGCGTCGAGGTAGGCGTTCGCTGCGGCGTAGTTGGCCTGTCCGGCGTTGCCCAGGACGCCGACGATCGAGGAGAACAGCACGAAGTGGTCCAGGTCCAGGTCCCGGGTGAGTTCGTGCAGGTTCTGTGCGGCGGTGGCCTTGGGGCGCAGTACGGTCTCGAAGCGCTCGGGGGTGAGTGCGTCCAGTACGCCGTCGTCCAGCACGCCTGCTGCGTGGACGACGCCGGTCAGGGGCAGGTGTGCGGGGATGTCGGCGAGGACGGCGGCCAGGGCGTCGCGGTCGGCGGCGTCGCAGGCAGCGACGGTGACGCCGAGGCCCCGCTCGGTGAGCGCGGCCGCGAGTTCCGGTGCGCCGGGGGCCTCCAGGCCGCGGCGGCCGGTGAGTACGAGGTGCTCGGCTCCGGCGTCGGCCAGCCAGTGGGCGACGTGGGCGCCGAGGGCACCGGTGCCGCCGGTGACCAGGACGGTGCCGCGGGCCCGCCACTGGGCGCCGGTGTCGCCGCCGGGTGTGATCCGTTCCAGGCGGCGGGCGAAGACTCCCGCCGGGCGGATCGCGACCTGGTCCTCCTCGGAGGCGAGGGTGCGAAGCAGCGCGGGTACGGCCCGTGCGTCCAGGTTCTCGGGGAGGTCGACGAGGCCGCCCCAGCTCTGCGGGGACTCCAGGGCGATCACGCGCCCAAGGCCCCACAGCTGGGCCTGTACGGGGTTGGTGAGGGGGTCGCGCCGGTCGACGGCGACGGCGCCGCGGGTCACGCACCACAGGGGTGCCCGGATGCCCGAGGTCTCCAGGGTGTGCAGCAGCGCGGTGGTGGCGGCGACGCCGCGCGGTACGGAGGGCAGGTGCGGGTGCGGTCGCTCGTCGAGGGCCAGGAGGCAGAGCACGCCGTCGACGGGGGTGTCGGGGCGGGCGAGGGGTTCGGCGGATTCGGCGGATTCGTCGATGTCCGGCAGTACGTGGATGTCGGTGTGCAGGCCCTGGTCGCGCAGGGCGTCCAGGAGGCGGATGGTCCAGGGGTCGTCGGTGGCGGTGCCGGGCAGTACGACGAGCCAGTGGCCGGTGGCGGCGGGACCGCCGGGGGTGGTGCAGGGGGTCCAGTGGGTGCGGTAGCTCCAGCGGTCGGCGGCGGCCTGGGTTCTGCGCTGCTTGCGCCAGGAGGAGAGGGTGGGCAGGAGGCTGCCAAGCGAGTCGGCCTCGCTGCCGTCGATGGCCAGGACGGCCGTCAGCTCTTCGAGGTCCTCGCGTTCGACGGCTTCCCAGAATCCTGCCTCGCCCGCTTCGGCGGCGGCCGGTTCCCGGCCCTCCGTATCGGCCGGGTCCAGCCAGTACCACTGGCGTTGGAAGGCGTAGGTGGGCAGGTCGGCGCGGGTGGTGCCGGGCGTGCCGAGGCAGGCGGACCAGTCGACGCGGGTGCCGTGCGCGAAGGCGGTGGCGACGGCCTCGGTGAGGGCGGGTGCTTCGGGGCGGCCGGTTCGCAGGAGAGATACCAGAACAGGGGGGACAGCGGGGACAAGGGGGACAGAGGCGGCGGGCTCTTCGAGGGTGGTCAGGGAGTCCTGGACCATGGGCGTGAGCACGCCGCCGGGGCCGATCTCCACGAACGTGGTGACGCCCTCGGCTTCGAGCGTACGCACGGCGGCGCAGAAGCGGACGGCTTCGCGGACCTGTCCGACCCAGTAGTCGGGCGAGCGCAGTTCCTCTTCGGTGGCGAGGGCGCCGGTGACCGTGGAGACCACGGGGATGCGGGGGGCGTGGAAGTCCAGGTCGCGGGCGACGCGCCGGAAGTCCTCCAGCATGCCGTCCATGTGCGGGGAGTGGAAGGCGTGGCTGACGCGCAGCCGCTTGGTGCGGCGTCCCTGTGCCTCCCAGTGGGCGGCGATCTCGGTGACGGTCTCCCGGTCACCCGAAATGACCGTGGAGTCGGGCCCGTTGACCGCGGCGAGGGCGGCGTACTCCTCGTGGCCCGCGAGGGAGGCGCGGATCTCCTCCTCGGTGGCCTGGATGGCGACCATGGCGCCGCCTTCGGGGAGCGCCTGCATGAGGGTGCCGCGCGCGGCGACCAGGCGTGCGGCGTCCTCGAGGGTCAGGACGCCGGAGACGTGGGCCGCGGTGAGCTCGCCGATGGAGTGGCCCGCGACGAACTGCGGTGTCACGCCCCAGGATTCGACGAGCCGGAACAGGGCGGTCTCCAGTGCGAAGAGCGCGGCCTGGGTGTAGGCGGTCCGGTCGAGCAGGGCGGCCTCCGCGGTGCCTTCCCCCGCGAAGACGATGTCGCGCAGCGGCCGGTCCAGGTGCCGGTCGAGCTCGGCGCACACCGCGTCGAAGGTCTTGGCGAACTCGGGGTGGGCGGCGTGAAGTTCGCGTCCCATGCCAAGGCGCTGGGAGCCCTGCCCGGTGAAGAGGAACGCGGTGGCGGCCTTGGCGGCGGCGCCGCTGACCAGGCCGGTGGCGGTGCGGTCCGCCGCGAGGGCGTCCAGGCCGCGCAGGAAGGCCTCCCGGTCGCCCGCGACGACGACGGCGCGGTGCTCCATCAGGGCCCGGGTGTCCGCGAGGGCGTGGGCGACGGCGGCCGGTTCGAGGTCGGCGCGGTCCCGTATGTGGCGGCCGAGGCGTTCGGCCTGGGCGCGCAGGGCCTCGGGGGTGCGCGCGGACAGGATCCAGGGCAGCGCGTCGGGCCGGGCGGCCGGCTCGGGGGCCGTCTAGGGGGCCTGTTCGGGGTCGGGGGCGGGGGCCTGTTCCAGGATGACGTGGGCGTTGGTGCCGCTGATGCCGAAGGAGGAGACGGCGGCGCGGCGGGGCCGGTCGGCGCCCGGCCAGGGCTCGGGCCCGGCGAGGAGTCTGGCGTTGCCCTCGCTCCAGTCGACGTGGCCGGTGGGCTCGTCCAGGTGCAGGCTCTCGGGCAGCCACCCGTGCCGCATCGCCAGGACCATCTTCATGACGCCCGCGATACCGGCGGCGGCCTGGGTGTGCCCGATGTTGGACTTCATGGAGCCGATCAGCACGGGGCGGTCCGCGGGGCGCTGCTGCCCGTAGGTGGCCAGCAGCGCCTGGGCCTCGATGGGGTCGCCGAGCGTGGTGCCGGTGCCGTGGGCCTCGACGGCGTCCACGTCGCCGCCGGCCAGACCGGCGTCCGTCAGGGCCTGGCGGATGACGCGTTGCTGCGAGGGGCCGTTGGGGGCCGTCAGACCGTTGGACGCGCCGTCCTGGTTGACGGCCGAGCCCTTCACCACGGCGAGTACGGGGTGGCCGTTGCGGACGGCGTCGGAGAGCCGCTCGACCAGCAGCAGGCCGACGCCCTCGCTCCAGCCGGTGCCGTCGGCGGCCGCCGCGAACGGCTTGCAGCGGCCGTCGGGGGCCAGCCCGCGCTGGCGGGAGAACTCCACGAACATCTGCGGGGTGGACATCACGGTCGCGCCGCCCACCAGCGCCATGGAGCACTCGCCGCGCCGCAGCGCGTGCGCCGCCAGATGCAGGGCGACCAACGACGAGGAACAGGCGGTGTCCACGGTCAGGGCGGGGCCTTCCAGGCCCAGGACGTAGGAGATGCGGCCGGAGGCGATGCTGATGTGATTGCCGGTCAGCAGGTGTCCGCCGACCTCGTCGGTCCGTCGGCCGCCCTCGGCGTCGTACCCTCCGTGGCCGGTGCCGACGAATACGCCGGTGCGGCTGCCCGTGAGGGATTCGGGGTCGATACCCGCCCGCTCGACGGCTTCCCACGCGGTCTCCAGGAGGAGCCGCTGCTGGGGGTCCATGGCGAGCGCCTCGCGCGGCGAGATCCCGAAGAAGCCGGGGTCGAACTCGCCCGCTTCGTGCAGGAATCCGCCCTCGCGGGCGTAGGCGGTGCCCTGGTGGGCGGGGTCGGGGTCGTAGAGCGCGTCCAGGTCCCAGCCGCGGTTGCGGGGGAAGGAGGAGATCGCGTCGACGCCGTCGCGCAGCAGCTCCCACAGCTCCTCGGGCGAGCGGACGCCGCCGGGGAAGCGGCAGGCCATCGAGACGATCGCGATGGGCTCCCTCTGCTTCGCCTCCGTCTCGTCCAATTGCTGACGAGTCTCGTGAAGGTCCGCGATCGCGCGCTTGAGGTAATCGCGCAGCTTCTCCTCGTTCGACATCAGGACGCCAATCGCTCGGTGGAATGCCGGACCTGGGGCACAGAGCGCCGACACGCACGTCCGACCGTTTCCCCGCCATCTTGTACAAGGCGGACTGCGGGTTTCCCTAGAAGACGCTCCCGTCCCCGAAGGCCTCGCGCCGACCCGGCACACGTTCCCTGCAGAAGGGCCGAACCCGGCCCATTTATAGGGTTTTCCCGGTCCCGAGGTCGCTAGCGTCACGCCTCACGTGTCACGTCATGAAGCACATGTAAGGGGCCTCCCTATGACCGCTGCCTTCCAAGACCTGCCCTGCCTCGACCTCGAACCGCCCAAGATGCTGGAGCTGAGCCCGCTCCTGCGCGCCTTGCAGGACCGGGGGCCGATCCACCGGGTACGCACACCGGCCGGGGACGAGGCATGGCTGGTGACCCGCCACGCCGAGCTCAAGCAGCTGATGCACGACGAACGCCTCGGCCACACGCACCCCGACCCGGCCTCCGCCGCGCAGTACGTACGCAGCCCGTTCCTGGAGCTGCTGATCAGCGACAACGACGCCGAGACCGAACGCCGGCACCACGCCGAGACCCGCCGCCTGCTCACACCGATGTTCTCGGCCCGGCGCGTGCTGGAAATGCAGCCGAAGGTGGAGGAGGCCGCGGACACCCTGCTGGACGCGTTCATCGCCCAGGGGTCTCCCGGTGACATGCACGGCAAGCTCTCCGTGCCGTTCGCCCTCACGGTGCTCTGCGATGTCATCGGAGTGCCGCCGCAACGCCGTGCGGAGCTGACCTCGCTGCTGGCCGGTCTCGCCCTGCTGGACGACCGTGAGGGCGCCGCACAGGCTCAGCGAGACATGCTCACGTACGTGGAAGGGCTGGTCCAGCAGAAGCGGGCCGAGCCCGGCCCCGACATCATCTCCCGCCTGACCGCCGGCGAGCTGCCCGAGGAGCGTGTGGCACACCTGGCCATGGGGCTGCTGTTCGCCGGGCTGGACAGCGTCGCGAGCATCATGGACAACGGTGTGGTGCTGCTGGCCACCCACCCCGACCAGCGCGCAGCGGCGCTGTCCGACCCCGACGTGATGACGCGCGCCGTGGAGGAAGTGCTGCGGACCGCCCGGGCCGGCGGGTCGGTCCTGCCGCCGCGCTACGCCAGCGAGGACATGGAATTCGGCGGGGTGACGATACGGACCGGAGAACTGGTCCTGTTCGACCTCGGCCTGCCCAACTTCGACGAGCGGGCGTTCACCGGGCCGGGGCAGTTCGATGTCACCAGGACCCCCAATCCGCACCTGTCCTTCGGCCACGGCATCTGGCACTGCATCGGCGCCCCCCTCGCGCGCCTGGAGCTCAAGACGATGTTCACCAAGCTGTTCACCCGTCTGCCGGAGCTGCGCCTGGAGCTTCCGGTGGAGCAGCTGCGTCTGAAGGAGGGCCAGCTGTCGGGCGGCTTCGCCGAGCTCCGGATCACCTGGTAGGGGCGGGAGTTCCGGAGCCTGACACGACGTAGGCAACGGCGTACGGAACCGCGAGGGAACGGCGGGCGGCCTGGTGGCCGCCCGCCGTGGCGTTCTGCTTCCGTGCCGTTGTTACTCGATCACGCGGTTACGCGTTGCCGAGGGAGTCGAGCCATTCCTTGACGATCCGCGCGGTGTCCGGGGCGTCGTCGCGGAGCATGGAGAAGTGGTCCGCGTCCACGCTGCGGACGTGGACCGGGCCGCCGTGCTGTTCGTCGTCGAGGCCGGTGACGGTCTCGAGGCCGAAGGTCTCCTTCGTGGCACGGACGATCAGTACGGGAACGGTCGTGTGCCGCACGTGGAGTTGGTTCAGCATGCCCATCCAGCGCGCCATGGCGGACAGCCTGGAGTTCGTCATCCGTACCGGCGAGACCTCGTCGACCATGAAGTGGCGTCGCATCAGGCCCCTGTAGTCGATGGCCTCGCTGTTCTCGTGCCGGATGCTGATGGTGTCCAGCAGCACCACGGCATCGGGCCTGATGCCCCAGGTGTTCTCCAGCAGGGCCGCCGCCAGGTAGGCGAAGGCTCCGGCAGAGGAGTGCCCGACCAGGACGAAGGGTTCACCGTCGCTCGCGCGCAGCGCGCTCTCCGCGATGACCCGCACCGCGGTCTCGGGGGTGGCCGGCAGACGCTCCCCCGTGGCGAAGCCGACCAGCGGCAGCGCGCTGACGTGCCGCTCACCCCGGAAGGGTGCGGCGAGCCTGGCGTATTCGTGTACGCCGCCGTTGGCGGTGGGCGTGCTGACACAGATCAGCCGTGGCGTGCCGGAGCCCTCGGCGAGGGTGGCCGGCAGTGGCAGATCCTCCAGTTCGGCGGTGTTCTCGAAGCTCGGACGAAGGGCGCTGAGGGCGGACAGCATGCGCTGGGCCTCCGGGATCTTGCCGCTGTCCAAAGCGTCGAGGAACAGCCGCTCCAGCGAGTCGGTCTCGGGTGCGGCGGCCGGGAGGAGGCCCGTAGGGGAAGCGGAGCCGTCCAGGGACGACTGTGCGGCCAGGTCGCCGTAGAGCCGGGCTGCGAGGTCGGCGGGGGTCTTGGAGTCGAAGACCACGGTTGCCGACAGGTGCAGGCCCGTGGCGGCGGCGAGTCGGTTGCGCAGTTCGACGGAGGTCAACGAGTCGAAGCCGAGCTCGTAGAACTCCCGCCGGGAGTCGATGTTCTTGTCCGAGGCGTGTCCGAGCACGGCGGCGGCCTCGGTCCGTACGAGGTCGGTCATCAGACGCAGATGCTCCTCCGGACGTACAGCCCGCAGCCGGTCACCGAGCGACACCGCCGTGTCCGTGCCGCCCGCGGCGCGCGCGGCCATCCGCCGGGCCCCCTTGACCAGACCCCGCAGCACCGGCGGCACCGGACCCTGGGCACGCACCGGCCCGGAAGCCCGGCCGACCGCGACGAGATGCGCCGCGCCGGTCGCGACAGCCGCGTCGAACAGCGCCAGTCCCCGCTCCGGGCTGAGCGGGACGGTCCCGTACGAGGCCATCCGCTGCATGTCCGCGTCCGAGAGCGCGGCGGTCATCCCCCCGCCCTGGGCCCAGGCACCCCACGCCAGGGACTGCGCGGGCAGCCCCTGCCCCGCCCGGTGCGAGGCAAGCGCATCCAGGAACACGTTGCCCGCCGCATAGTTGCCCTGCCCCGGAGAACCGACCACACCCGAGATGGACGAGTACAGCACGAACGCGGCCAGGTCGAGATCCTTGGTCGCCTCGTGCAGATTCCAGGCCGCATCCACCTTCGGACGCAGTACGGCCGACAGCCGCCCGGGCGTCAGAGAAGTGACCACACCGTCATCGAGCACACCGGCCGTGTGGATCACAGCGGTCAGCGGATGTGCGGCCGACACCGAGCCGACGACCGACTCCACCGCCTCCCGGTCCGCCACATCACACGCACGGACCGCCACCTCGGCACCGTAGGCGGCCAGTTCCTCTCGCAGCTCACCCACACCAGGCGCCTTGGGCCCACTCCGGCTGACCAGCAGCAGATGCCGCACACCACGCTCGGCCACCAGATGCCGGGCCAGCTCACGGCCCAGACCCCCGGTGCCACCCGTGATCAGCACCGTGCCCTCTGGTGCCCACTCCCGCGGTACAACCCCCGGGCTGCCACCCAGCTCAGCCAAACGCCCTACGCGGACCGCACCATCGCGCACCACGAACTGCCCCTCCCCGGCAGCCAGTAGACCCGGCAGATCCGCGAACACCCCGGCAAGGCCCTCTCCCCCACCGTGGTCTTGCAAGTCCAGGAGTCCCATCCGTCCCGGGTTCTCCGACTGCGCCGAACGCACCAGACCCCACACCGCGGCACCGGCCAGATCCGCCACGGACTCACCAGCGTAGGCGGAGACGGCGCCACGGGTGACGAACACCAGACGCGAAGCACCCGCCCCCGCCCGGCCCAGCCACTCCTGAAGCACACCCAGGACCCGGGCGGTCAGCTCATGGCTACGGGCAGGCACGCCATCGCCCGTACCGGACACGGGAACCACCACAAGGTCCTCGTCCCCGGTGAGCTCCGACAGGGACGCGACCGACGCACCCACACCCAGCTCGTCCGCGCCCAGGGACACACACCGCACCTCGGCGGGCTGCACCTCGGGGCCCGCCACCCAGTCCAACGACAGCAGCGCGTCTCCTTCAGCGCCGCGCCGTGCCGGCAATGAGGTGTCCGCATCGGCCTGCTGGCCGCGCAGGACGAGCTCCTCGACGGACAGGACGGGCGCGCCCTCGACATCGACGGCCGTGATGGACACCGAATCCTCACCGGTCTTCACCACCCGCGCCCGCAGCACCGACGCACCCCCGGCATGCAGCGACACGCCCCGCCACGCGAACGGCAGGAACTGGTCCCCCGCAGTGCCGACTCCGGCCATCCGACGCGACTGCAACACCGCGTCCAGCAGTACCGGATGCAGACCGAAGGACCCGGCCTCCTCGGCGACCTGACCCGGCAGCGCCACCTCCACGTAGGCCCCGTCCGCGCACTGCCACACCGAACGCAGCCCCTGGAAGGCGGGGCCGTACCCGGTCCCGTCGTAGAAACCCTCCAGATCCGCGCTCACCGCGTCCTGCGGGGGCCAGACCGTGGAACCGAAGTCCCCGATCCGCTCACCGCTCGCCAGCGTGCCGTGCGCGTGCTGCATCCACGACTCGTCGGAAGCGCCGTCAGGGCGCGAATGCACCGAGACCGTCCGCGCACCCGCATCATCAGCAGGCCCCACCAGTACCTGGACCTGCACCGCGCTCTCCTCCGTGAGCACCAACGGCGACAGCAGGACGAACTCCTCGACCCGGTCGCAGCCGACCTGGTCACCGGCGCGCATCGCCAACTCCAGGAAGCCGGTGGCCGGGAAGAGTACGCTGCCGCCCATGGTGTGGTCGGTCAGCCACGGGTGCGCCTGCAGCGACAGCCTGCCCGTCAACACCACCTCGCCGGAATCGGCGAGGGTGAGCGTCACACCCAGCAGCGGGTGCTCCGCCGGGAGGAGGCCCGCACCGGTCACGTCCCCCGACAGCGCGGCAGGCCGGGGCCAGTACCGCTCGTGCTGGAAGGGATAGGTCGGCAGATCCACGCGGCGGGCACCCGTGCCGGCGAACCAGGCGGCCCAGTCCACCCCGACACCCGCAACATGCAGCCGCGCCAGGGCCGTGAGCAGGGCCGTCTCCTCGGGACGGTCCTTGCGCAGGGCCGATACGGCCACCTGGGCGTCCGCACCGTCAAGACTGTGCTGGGCCATCGCCGTCAGCACACCGTCCGGACCCAACTCCAGGAAGAGGTCGACGTCTTCGGCCGCCAGGGCACCTACACCGTCGGCGAAGCGCACCGTCTCCCGGACGTGCCGGACCCAGTAGTCCGCCGAGCACACCAGCTCCTCGGTGGCCAGCTCGCCGGTCACGTTCGAGACGACCGGGATCTGCGGCGCCTTGAACGACAGGCCCTCGGCGATCCGTCGGAAGTCCGCCAGCATCGGCTCCATCAACGCCGAGTGGAAGGCGTGGCTGACCGACAGCCGCTGGGTCTTCCGCCCCTCGGCCGCCACCTCCTCGGCGATACGGAGCACCTGGGCCTCGTCCCCGGCGATCACCACGGACTCGGGACTGTTGACCGCCGCGATCGACACCCCGTCCGTCAGCCGCGGCGCAATCTCACGCTCCGTCGCCTGGACCGCCACCATCGCACCGCCCGCGGGCAGCGCCTGCATCAGCCGCGCCCGCGCAGCCACCAACGTGCACGCGTCCGCCAGCGACAGCACACCAGCCACATGCGCCGCCACGATCTCACCGATCGAATGCCCGGCCACGAAGTCCGGACGGATCCCCCAGGACTCCACCAGCCGGAACAGTGCCACCTCGATGGCGAACAGCGCGGGCTGCGTGAACCCGGTCTCGTCCAGGCCGTCCTCGTCGCCGAACATCACCGCACGCAGATCCCACAGCTCACCGTCGAACTGCTCCAGCACCTCATCCAGTGCCTCGGCGAACACCGGGAACCGGCCGTACAGCTCGCGGCCCATGCCGACCCGCTGCGCGCCCTGCCCCGAGAACAGCACCGCGAGCTTCCCGGCCGTGTGCTCGGCGAACCCGCGCGCCACCTCGACGGTTTCGTCGCCCTCGGACAGCAGCACCGCACGGTGCTCCAGGTGAGCCCGGGTGGTCGCCAGCGAGAAGCCCAGGTCGAGCGGCGACTGGTCGGTCAGCGCGGAGATCCGCTCAAGCTGCGCGGCCAGTGCCTCCTCGGACCTCGCGGAGACCAGCCATGGCACGGCCGACGGCGAGGTCCGCGGCCCTGCCTCGTCGTCGGGCTCCTCTGCTGCCGGTGCCTGCTCGATGATGACGTGGGCGTTGGTGCCGCTGATGGCGAACGACGACACGCCGGCCCGCCACGGCCGGTCGGCCTTGGGCCACTCCTGGGACTCCGTCAGCAGTTCCACCGCACCGGACGACCAGTCCACATGCGACGACGGCACATCGGCGTACAGCGTCTTCGGCAGGACGCCGTGCCGCATCGCCAGGATCACCTTGATGAGCCCCGCTGCGCCGGCCGCCGCCTGGGTGTGGCCGAGGTTGGACTTCACCGACCCCAGCAGCAGCGGGCGTTCGGGATCGCGGTCCTGGCCGTAGGTGGCCAGCAGCGCCTGGGCCTCGATCGGGTCGCCGAGCGGCGTGCCCGTGCCGTGTGCCTCGACCACATCCACGTCCGACGCCGACAGCCCGGCGCTCGCCAGCGCCTGCCGGATCACCCGCTGCTGCGACGGCCCGCTGGGGGCCGTCAGGCCGTTGGAGGCACCGTCCTGGTTGACGGCCGAGCCCCGTACGACCGCGAGGACGGGGTGCCCGTTGCGGCGGGCGTCGGACAGCCGCTCCACGACGAAGACGCCCACGCCTTCCGACCACCCGGTGCCGTCGGCCGCGTCGGCAAAAGCCTTGCACCGGCCGTCCGCCGCCAGCCCGCCCTGCCTGGTGAATCCGACGAAGCTCATCGGCGTCGATATCACCGTCACCCCTCCGGCCAGCGCCAGCGAGCACTCCCCGGAGCGCAGCGCGTGGGACGCCAGGTGCAGTGAGACGAGTGAGGAGGAGCATGCGGTGTCGAGGGTGACGGCCGGGCCCTCCAGGCCCAAGCTGTAGGAGACCCGGCCGGACAGGATGCTGGCGATGAGACCGGTGCTGCCGTGCCCCTCGATGTCCTCACGGGAGTTCATCACGGTATTCGTGTAGTCGATACCGCTCGTACCCACAAAGACACCGGTGTCGGTGCCCCGCAGGGACATGGGGTCGATCCCGGCGCGCTCCAGTGCTTCCCAGGAGGACTCCAGCAGGATGCGCTGCTGGGGGTCCATCGTCACAGCCTCGCGGGGCGAGATGCCGAAGAAGTCAGCGTCGAACGAGGCGGCGTCGATGAAGCCGCCCTCGGCAGTCGCGCTGCTGCCGCTTCCGTCGCCGGCCAGGACGTCGAGGTTCCAGCCGCGATCCGTGGGGAACGCCGAGATGCCGTCCCGGCCGTCCTTCAACAACTGCCAGTATTCTTCCGGCGATCGAACGCCACCCGGCAGCTGGCAGGCCATCCCGACAATGGCTATGGGCTCCTGCTGGGCGGACTCGACCTCCCGAAGCCGTTGGCGGGTCTGGTGCAAGTCGTTCGTGACCCACTTCAGGTAGTCAACGAGCTTGTTGTCGTTCGGCATGCCGTGGAACCTTCCGTGTAAAGAGGGGGGCCGGTCTCAGCGATCGCCGTGACGGCCGAGCTCGTTGTCGATGAAGGCGAAGATCTCATCGGTGCTGGCGGCTTCGATCCGCTCGGTGACCCCTGCGTCGTCCTCCTCCGCTTGGGCGCCCCGCCAGTTGTCCAGGATCTGCGCCAGTCGGCCGGCGACGGCGGCCCTGGTGCGGGCGTCGGGTTCGCTGGTGGCGAGTGCGGAGTCGAGTCGTTCGAGTTCCGTCAGGAGGGACGGTCCCGTGGCGGCCTCGTCCACGAGTTCCGAGACGAAGTGGTCGGCGAGTGCGGTGGGGTTGGGGTAGTCGAAGACTAGGGTGGCGCTCAGCCGCAGTCCGGTGATCGTGGAGAGCCGGTTGCGCAGTTCGACGGAGGTCAGCGAGTCGAAGCCGAGCTCGTTGAACTCCCGCCGGGCGTCGACGTTCTTGGCCGACGCGTGTCCGAGCACGGCGGCGGCCTCGGTCCGTACGACGTCGGTCATCAGGCGCGTACGCTCCTCCGGGCGCGCCGCCCGCAGCCGGTCGACGAGCGTCACGGTTGCATGGGCGCCGGCCGTGGAGCTCACGGCCGTACGCCGGGCGCCCTTGACCAGACCCCGCAGCACCGACGGTACGGGGCCCTGGACACGTACCGGCCCGGAAGCCCGGCCGACCGCGACGAGGTGGGCACCGCCGGTCGCGGTAGCGGCATCGAACAGCGCCAGTCCCCGCTCGGGACTCAGCGGTACGGTCCCGTAGGAAGCCATCCGCTGCATATCCGTATCGGAGAGGGCGGCGGTCATACCGTCACCCTGGGCCCAGGCACCCCACGCCAGGGACTGCGCGGGCAGCGCCTGCCCCGCCCGGTGCCAGGCGAGCGCATCCAGAAAGACGTTCCCCGCGGCGTAGTTGGCCTGCCCCGGAGCACCGAGCACGCCTGAGACGGACGAGTACAGCACGAACGCGGCCAGGTCGAGATCCTTGGTCGCCTCGTGCAGATTCCAGGCCGCATCCACCTTCGGACGCAGTACGGCCGACAGCCGCCCGGGCGTGAGCGAGGTGAGCACGCCGTCATCGAGCACACCGGCCGTGTGGATCACAGCGGTCAGCGGATGTGCGGCAGGCACCGAGCCGACGAGCGCCTTCACCGCCTCCGGTTCCGCCACATCACACGCACGGACCGCCACCTCGGCACCGTAGGCGGCCAGTTCCTCTCGCAGCTCACCCACACCAGGCGCCTTGGGCCCACTCCGGCTGACCAGCAGCAGATGCCGCACACCACGCTCGGCCACCAGATGCCGGGCCAGCTCACGACCCAGACCCCCGGTGCCACCAGTGATCAGCACCGTGCCCTCTGATGCCCACTCCGGCGGCACCACCCCCGCACCGCCACCGAGCTCAGTCAACCGCCCCACTCGCAGAGCGCCGTCGCGCACCACGAACTGGGCGTCCCCGGTGGCCAGCAGACCAGGCAGCGCCGCGAGCGCCGCGGCGAGATCCCCGTCCTCCAGGTCCACCAGCGCAATCCGCCCGGGGTGCTCCGACTGCGCCGAACGGACCAGACCCCACACCGCGGCCGCGGCCAAGTCCCTGACGGACTCGCCCTCGTCGGCGGAGACGGCGCCGCGGGTGACGAACACCAAGCGCGCGGCACCGGAACAGTCGGCCCACTCCTGAAGCACACCCAGAACCCGGGCGGTCAACTCATGGGTACGGGCAGGCACATCGCCGCCCACACCGGACACGGGGACCACCACGAGGTCCTCGTCGCCGGTCAGGTCCGCCAGGGAAGCGACCGACGCACCCACACCCAGCTCGTCCGCGCCCAGGGATACAGACCGCACCTCGGCAGGCTGCACCTCGGGGCCCGCCACCCACTCCAACGACAGCAGCTCGTCGTGGTCCGCGCCGCGCCGCACCGCCGACTGGCCGGTGCCGGGGTCGCGGTAGGCCCGCATCACCATCGCCTCGGCGGACAGTACCGGCGCGCCTTCGACGTCGACGGCCGCGATGGACATCGAGTCGTCGCCGGTCTTCACGACCCGGACCCGCAGGACCGAGGCGCCGCCCGCGTGCAGCGAAACGCCCCGCCAGGCGAAGGGCAGGAACTGGTCGTCCTCGCCGCCCACCCCGGCCATGCGGTGCGACTGCAGCACCGCGTCCAGCAGCGCCGGGTGCAGCCCGAAGGCTCCGGCCTCCTCAGCGACCTGACCCGGCAGCGCCACCTCCACGTAGGCCCCGTCCTCGCACTGCCACACCGAACGCAGCCCCTGGAAGGCGGGGCCGTACCCGGTCCCGTCGTAGAAGCCCTCCAGGTCGACGGCCACCGCGTCCCGCGGCGGCCAGGCCGTGGAACCGAAGTCCGCGATCCGCTCTCCGCTGGTCAGCGTGCCGCCCGCGTGCTGGGTCCACGGCCGGCCGGGGTCACCGTCCGGGCGCGAATGTACGGAGACCGTGCGGGCGCCTGCCTCGTCGGCGGCCCCGACCAGCACCTGGACCTGCGTGGCGCACTCCTCCTGGAGCACCAGCGGCGTCATCAGGACGAGGTCCTGCACGCGGTCACAGCCGGCCTGGTCGGCAGCGCGCATCGCCAGCTCCAGAAAGCCGGTTCCCGGGAAGAGGACACTGCCACCCATGACGTGGTCAGTCAGCCACGGATGCGTCCGCAGCGACAGCCTGCCCGTCAACACCACCTCGCCATCGTCCGCGAGGGTGAGCGTCGCACCCAGCAGGGGGTGCTCCGCGGGCAGCAGGCCCGCGCCGGTCACATCCCCGGACAGCGCGGCGGGCCGGGGCCAGTACCACTGGTGCTGGAAGGGATAGGTGGGCAGGTCGACGCGGCGAGCACCGGTACCGGCGAAGATGCCGGACCAATCCACCCCGACGCCCGCGACGTGCATGTGCGCGAGGGCGGTGAGCAGGGCGGTCTCTTCGGGCCGGTCCTTGCGCAGGGCGGGGACGGCCACCACCGTCTCGTCCAGGGTATGCCGGGCCATCGCGGTCAGCACCCCGTCCGGACCCAACTCCAGGAAGGCGGACGCCCCTTCGGCCTCCAGAGCTCGCACGCCGTCGGCGAAACGTACGGTCTCCCGGACGTGCCGCACCCAGTAGTCCGCCGAGCACACCAGGTCCTCGGCGGCGAGTCCGCCCGTGACGTTCGAGACGATCGGGATCTGCGGCGCCTCGTACGACAGGCCCTCGGCCACCCGCCGGAAGTCCGCCAGCATCGGCTCCATCAACGCCGAGTGGAAGGCGTGGCTCACCGACAGCCGCTGGGTCTTCCGCCCCTCGGCCGCCAACTCCTCGGCGATACGGAGCACGTGGGTTTCGTCCCCGGCGATCACGACCGCCTCGGGGCCATTGACCGCCGCGATCGACACGCCATCCGTCAGCCGCGCGGCCACCTCCTCCTCGGTGGCCTGGACGGCGACCATCGCACCACCCGCCGGAAGCGCCTGCATCAACCGAGCCCGCGCAGCCACCAGCGCGCACGCGTCCTCCAGCGAGAACACCCCGGCCACATGCGCCGCCGCGATCTCACCGATCGAGTGACCGGCCACGAAGTCCGGACGGATCCCCCAGGACTCCACCAGCCGGAACAGCGCCACCTCGAAGGCGAACAGCGCCGGCTGGGTGAACCCGGTCTCGTCCAGACCCTCCGCATCGCCGGAGATCACCTCCCGCAACTCACCGTCAAAGTGCTTCAGCACCGCATCCAAAGCCTCGGCGAACACCGGAAACCGGCCGTACAACTCCCGGCCCATCCCCAGCCGCTGCGCACCCTGACCCGAGAACAGCACCGCGAGCGGAGAGCCCGCGGCCGCGCGTCCCCGGGCCGCCTCCGACAGTTCGCCGTCGGGGCACCGGGCCAGCAGTACGGCGCGGTGCTCGAACACGGAACGGCCCGTGGCCAGCGAAAAGCCCACGTCCACCGGTGCCGACGCGTTGGCCAGTGACGAGATCCGCTCGATCTGCGCGGCCAGGGCTTCCTCGGTCTTGGCCGACACCAGCCACGGCACGACATCGGGCAGCGGCTCCGGGGGGTTTCCCTTCTCCTCGGCCGGCTCCGCCTGCTCGATGATGACGTGCGCGTTGGTGCCGCTGATGCCGAACGACGACACACCCGCCCGCCACGGCCGGTCCGCCTTGGGCCACTCCTGGGACTCCGCCAACAGCTCCACCGCACCGGACGACCAGTCCACATGCGACGACGGCACATCGGCGTACAGCGTCTTCGGCAGGACGCCGTGCCGCATCGCCATGACCATCTTGATGAGCCCCGCGACCCCGGCCGCCGCCTGGGTGTGGCCGAGGTTGGACTTCACCGACCCCAGCAGCAGCGGGCGTTCGGAGTCGCGGTCCTGGCCGTAGGTGGCCAGCAGCGCCTGGGCCTCGATCGGGTCGCCGAGCGGCGTGCCCGTGCCATGGGCCTCCACCGCGTCCACGTCCGACGCCGACAGTCCGGCACTGGCCAGGGCCTGCCGGATCACCCGCTGCTGGGAAGGGCCACTGGGGGCGGTGAAGCCGTTGGAGGCGCCGTCCTGGTTGACGGCCGAGCCGCGCACGACGGCGAGGACGGGGCGGCCGTTGCGGCGGGCGTCGGACAGCCGCTCGACGACGAGGACGCCCACGCCCTCGGACCAGCCGGTGCCGTCGGCCGCGTCGGCGAACGCCTTGCACCGGCCGTCCGCCGCCAGCCCGCCCTGGCGGCTGAACTCCATCAAGGAGCCGGGAGAGGACATCACGTTCACTCCCCCGACCAGGGCCAGGGAGCATTCCCCGGCCCGCAGGGCGTGGGCCGCCGTGTGCAGGGCCACGAGCGAGGAGGAGCAGGCGGTGTCCACAGTCACCGCCGGGCCCTCCAGGCCGAGGGTGTAGGAGAGCCGGCCGGAGGTCGCGCTGGCGGCGATGCCGGTGCCGATGTCACCGGTGGCGTCGGCCAGGGAACGTACGAGGAGGTAGGCGTAGTCCTGGCCGTTGGTGCCGATGAATACGCCGGTCCGGGTGGAGCGCAGGGTGGTCGGGTCGATTCCGGCGCGCTCGATGGCCTCCCAGGAGGTTTCCAGCAGCAAGCGCTGCTGGGGGTCCATGGTGACGGCCTCGCGCGGCGAGATCCCGAAGAAGCCCGCGTCGAAGTCCCCCACGCCGTCGAGGAAGCCTCCTTCCTGGCTGACGGCGTTGCCTCGCTGGTCGACCCCGGCGTCCCGCAGGGCGTCCAGGTCCCAGCCGCGGTCCGCGGGGAACGCGCCGATCGCGTCCTTGCCCGCGGCCAGGAGCTCCCACAGGTCCTCGGGCGAGTTCACGCCGCCGGGGTAGTGGCAGCCCATCGCCACGATCGCGATCGGTTCGGTGGCCGCGGCCACGAGCTTGCGGTTCTGCCGGCGCAGGTGCTCGGTTTCCTTCATCGAGGCGCGAAGAGCTGCGACGACTTTTTCGCTGGGTGTGGTCATGGTCCGTTCTTTCAGCGCTCGTGGTGGGAATGGCCGTCGGAGGAGGGATCGCCATCGAGGGAGGATTCGCCGTCGAGTCGGGGATCGCCGTCCAGTGCCGCTCGCACCAGGTCGTCGACGTCCATCGTGTCGATCGACTCCTCGTAGGCGTCCGTCGCCGTCCCGGTGGCCGCCGTCTCGCCGCCCGCCCCTGCGGTCCGCTCGGCGAGCTTCATCAGGGGTTCGAGTACGCCGATCTCGCGCAGCTGGGCCACGGAGACGGAGGCGAGCAGGGCCCTGATGCCGGAGGAGTCCACATCGCCGTCGTCGGCCCTCTCCCCGGGCCCCTCGTCGGGAACGAGCAGGCTCAGGATGTGCGAGGCCAGGTCGGCGGGGTTGGGGTGGTCGAAGACCAGCGTGGCGGTGAGGCCCAGTCCGGTCGCGGCCCCGAGCTGGTTGCGCAGCTCGACGGCGCTGAGGGAGTCGAAGCCGAGGTCACGGAACGCCCGGTCGGCGCCCACGGCGTCGGTGAAGTGTCCCAGCACGGCGGCGGCCCGGGTGCGGACCAGGTCCAGTACGGCTGCGGAGCGCTTGGCGGGCGGCAGGCCCGTCAGCTTCTCGCGCAGCGCGGCACCGGTGGTCTCCTCGCCGGTGTCCCCCACCGGGTGGTGCCCGTCGGCGGCGGCCGGCTCGCCGAGGAGCGGGCTGGGCCGTACGGCGGTGAAGGAGCGGACGAATCGGTCGCGTTCGATGTCGGCGACGACCTCGGTGGGACGGCCGTCCATGACGGCCCGGCGCAGCGCCGTGACGGCGAGGTCCGGGTCGAGCGGGCGGATCCCGGTGCGCTGGGCCACGTCGGCCGCCCGGCTGTCGTCGGCCATTCCGCCGCCGCCCCATACGCCCCAGGCGATGGAGGTCGCGGCCAGGCCCTGGGTCCGGCGCTGTTCGGCGAGGGCGTCCAGGTAGGCGTTGGCGGCGGCGTAGTTGGCCTGGCCGGGGTTGCCGACCGCGCCGGACGACGAGGAGAACAGGGCGAACACGGCCAGGTCCAGGTCCCGGGTGAGGTCGTGCAGGGCCAGGGCCGAGGCGGCCTTGGCGCGGAAGACGGCCTCGAAGCGGTCCGGAGTGAGGCTGTCCAGGACACCGTCGTCCAGAACGCCCGCGGTGTGGACGACGCCGGTCAGGGGCGCCTCCTCGGGGAGGTCCGTCAGCACCTTCGCGAGCGCGTCGCGGTCGGCGGCGTCGCACGCGGTGAGGGTGACGTCCGCGCCGAGCACGGTGAGTTCGGCCCGCAGTTCGTCCGCGCCGGGCGCGTCCGGGCCCCGGCGGCTGAGGAGCAGCAGGTGCCGTGCGCCCGACCGGGCCAGTTCGCGTGCCACGTGGGCGCCCAGTGCTCCGGTACCGCCGGTGACCAGGACGGTTCCGGTGGGGTTCCACTCCTGGGTGCTCCGCCCGGCCGGTACGGGTACCAGTCGGCGGCCAAGGACGGCGGAGGGCCGGATCGCGATCTGGTCCTCGCCGCCGGGGGCGGCGAGCACGTCGGCGAGGCGGGCCGCGGACCGGTCGTCAAGGGTGCCGGGCAGGTCGATCAGACCTCCCCAGCGCTGCGGGTACTCCAGGGCGGCCACCCGTCCCAGTCCCCACACGGCGGCCTGGTCGGGTCCGGGCGCGGGCTCGCTGGGCGCGGTGGCGACCGCGCCGCGGGTGACGCACCACAGGGGTGCGGCGAGGTCCGCGTCGCCGAGCGCCTGGATCAAGGTGGTGGTGAGTGCCAGCGCCTCGGGGGCGTGCGCCGGGTGGGCGGGTTCCGTGGCAAGGGCGAGCAGGGAGACCACGGCGCTGAACTGGGGCCCTTCGGCGACCTGTCGGCGCAACAGGCCGGCCAGGGCGGCGCGGTCGGTGCCGGGCGCCGTGAGGCGCACGGTGTCCGGGCCCAGGGCGGCGACGACGTCGGCGACCCACGGATCCTGCTCGTGCCCTGCCGGGATCACGGCGAGATGGGTGCCCGCCGGGGTGTGGGAGGGCGTGCGGGTCAGCGGCTCGAAGGTGATCTGCTGCCGCCAGCCGTCGACCGTGCCGGACTCCTCGCGCCTGCGGCGCCAGTCCGCGAGCGCGGGGAGCACCTTGGACAGCGCGTCGCGCTCGACGTGGAGCGTGGCTTCGAGTTCGGCGAAGTCCGCCTCCCGCAGCGCCGACCAGAAGCCGTCGTCCGCGGCGGTCGCCGGGGCGGGGTCGGTGGCGGGCTGGGCGGACTGGGCAGTCGGCCAGAACCGCTGGTGCTGGAAGGGGTAGGTGGGCAGGTCGGTGCGGCGGGGCGCGGCCTGGGCCCCGGTGAGTACGGCGGGCCAGTGCGGGCTCAGTCCGTCGGCGTGCAGCCGGGCGAGCGCGGTGACCACACACTCCTGCTCACCGCGGTCCCGCCGCAGCGCCGGTACGGTGACCGCCTGCGAGGGCAGGGTGTCCAGGGTGTCCTGGGCCATGGCGCACAGCGCGCCGTCGGGGCCGAGCTCCAGGAAGACGGACACGCCGCGCTCGACGAGGGTGCGGACGCCGTCGCCGAAGCGGACGGCCTCGCGGACGTGGCGCACCCAGTAGTCCGGGGAGCACACCTGCTGCTCGGTCGCCGCCTCGCCGGTCACGTTGGACACGAGCGGGATCACCGGGGCGTCGTAGCCCACGCTTTGGGCGACGCGTCGGAAGTCCTCGAGAATGGCGTCCATGTGCAGTGAGTGAAATGCATGGCTCACCCGCAAACGCCTAGTCTTGCGCCCGTCCGCGGTGAACTTCTCCGCGATGCCGAGGACGGCGGCCTCGTCGCCGGAGAGGATCACGGACCGGGGTCCGTTGACCGCGGCGACCGACACTCCGTCGGTCAGCACCGCCCGCGCCTCTTCCTCGGTGGCCTGTACGGCGACCATGGCGCCGCCCGCGGGCAGGGCGTTCATCAGCCGCGCCCGTGCGGCCACGAGCTTGCACGCGTCCGGGAGGGAGAAGACCCCGGCCACGTGGGCTGCCGCGATCTCGCCGATGGAGTGCCCGGCGGCGAAGTCCGGGCGGATGCCCCAGGATTCGACCAGCCGGAACAGTGCCACCTCGATGGCGAACAGCGCGGGCTGGGTGTAGCCGGTCTCGTTCAGCCGCTCCGCGTCGTCGAACACGACGTGCCGCAGGGGATGTTCGAGCTCGGCGTCCAGGTGCGCGGTCACCGCGTCGAAGGCCTCGGCGAACGCCGGGAAGCGGGAGTACAGCTCCCGGCCCATGCCCAGTCGCTGTGTGCCCTGGCCGGAGAACAGCACCGCGAGCTTGCCGCGGCGGGCCGCCACCTCTCCCTGTACGAGCTGCGGCGAGGTCGTGCCGTCGGCGAGCGCGGCCAGGCCGTTGAGCAGGTCCTCGCGGCTCTCGGCGAGGACCGTGGCCCGGTGTGCGAAGGCCGAGCGGGTGGTGGCCAGCGCCAGGGCGAGGCCGGTGGTGGTGAGTTCGGGCCGGGCGGTCACGTAGGAGTGCAGCTGCCGGGCCTGGGCCCGCAGCGCTTCCGGCACGGCGCCGGACAGGGGCACCGGCAGCGGGCCGCCTGCCTCCTGGGGGTGCTCGGGCTCGTCCGCCACGGTTTGCGCGGGCTGTTCGATGATCACATGGGAGTTGGTGCCGCTGGCGCCGAAGGCCGAGATTCCGGCCCGGCGCGGGCGGCCGGTACGTGGCCAGTCGGCCGCGTCCGCCAGCAGTTCGACGGCTCCGGCGCTCCAGTCGACGTGTGCCGAGGGCTCGTCGATGTGCAGGCTCCTGGGCAGCACGCCGTGGCGCATCGCCAGCACCATCTTGATCACACCGGCGACGCCGGCGGCCGCCTGGGTGTGGCCGATGTTGGACTTCAACGACCCCAGCAGCAACGGCCGTTCGCGGTCCTGTCCGTAGGTGGCCAGCAGCGCCTGCGCCTCGATGGGGTCCCCCAAGGTGGTGCCGGTGCCGTGCGCCTCCACGGCGTCCACGTCGGCCGGTGTCAGCCCCGCGTTGGCCAGCGCCCGCTGGATGACGCGGCGCTGCGAGGGGCCGTTGGGGGCGGTGATGCCGTTGCTGGCGCCGTCCTGGTTGATGGCCGAGCCGCGCAGTACCGCGAGGACCTCGTGCCCGTTGCGGCGGGCGTCCGAGAGCCGTTCCAGGACGAGGATTCCCACGCCCTCGGACCAGCCGGTGCCGCTCGCGGCGGACGCGAAGGGCCGGCAGCGGCCGTCCGGCGCGAGGGCCCCCATCTCCCCGAACTCGACGAAGTTCACCGGGCTGGACATCACCGTCACACCGCCGGTCAGGGCGAGGGAGCACTCGCCGCCCCGCAGGGCCTGGGCGGCCAGGTGGAGTGCCACCATGGACGACGAGCATGCCGTGTCGACGCTGACGGAGGGGCCTGCCAGGCCGAATTGGTAGGCCACCCGGCCCTAGAGCAGGCTCGCCGACTGCGCGGTCTGCGCGTGGCCCAGCTGGCCCGCTTCGGGCCGGTAGTCGCCCGATCCGCCGCCGATGAACACGCCGGTGTCGCCGCCGCGCAGCTGGGCGGGGTCGATGCCGGTGCGCTCCAGGGCCTCCCAGGTGGCTTCCAGGAGGATGCGCTGCTGCGGGTCCATCACCATCGCCTCGCGCGGTGAGATCCCGAAGAATCCGGGGTCGAAGTCGGCCACGTCGTAGAGGAATCCGCCTTCGCCGGTGACGGTCCGGCCGTGGCCGTCCCGGTCGCCGTGCAGCAGCCGGTCCAGGTCCCAGCCGCGGTCCGTGGGGAAGCCGCCGATGGCGTCCGTCTCGCCCATGACCAGCTGCCACAGGTCCTCGGGCGAGCGGATCCCGCCCGGGTAGCGGCAGCTCATGCCGACGATGACGATCGGGTCCTCGGCGGTGCCGGCGTCCTTCGCCCGTGCCGCCGCGGGGAGTTCCGCCGCGTCCTCGGCATACTCGCCGAGGAGTGCGGCCCGCAAGTGATCGGCGAGCGCGTCGGCCGTGGGGTAGTCGAAGACGAGGGTGGCGGGCAGGGCCAGACCCGTCGCGGTGGCGAGCTGGTTGCGCAGGTCGACCGCGGTCAGCGAGTCGAAGCCCAGGTCCTTGAACGCCTGGCCGGAGGGTACGGCGTCGGCCTCCGCGAAACCGAGCACCGCGGCCACCTGGGCACGGACCAAGGCCAGCAGGACCTCGGTGCGTTCCGCGTCCGGGCGGGCCGCGAGTTCGGCCCGGAGTCCGGAGGCGGTGCCCGGCGTCCGCTCGGCACCGCCGGAGTCCGCCACGGCCTCGCGGGCCTCGGGCAGTTCCGCGAAGAGGGCGCTGCGCCGATTGCGGGTGAAGGCGGGCGCGAAGGCGTCCCACCGTACGTCGGCGACCGTCACCGAGGGGGTGTCGGTGCCGAGGGTGCGGGCGAGCGCGGTCAGGGCCCGCGCGGGGTCCATCGCGGGCAGCCCGTTGGCCCTCAGGTGGGCGGCCAGGCTGTCGGAGGTGGTGTCGGCCCAGCCGCCCCACGAGACCGTCGTGGCAGGCAGTCCGCGTGCGCGCAACGTGCGTGCCAGGGCATCGAGTTGGGCTCCGGCTGCCGCCTCGACGCCCCGGCCTCCGGCACCCCAGGTCCCGGCGATCGAGGAGAAGAGGACGAACGCGTCCAGGGGGCGGACGCCGGCCGCCGCCTCGGCCACGGCCGCCAGGCTCTCCACGTCCGCGTGCAGCGCGGCCAGGGCGGCGCCGGGGTCCTCGGCGGTGTCGGGTCCGTACGCGTCGGCGTCCGACGGCCCGCCCGTGTGGACCACGGCGGTCAGCGGCGCCTGTGCCGGGAGCGCGGCCAGCTCTGCCAGCGCAGCCAGCAGCGCCTCGCCGTCGGTCGGCGCGCAGTCGAGCACCGTCAACGGCACGCCCAGAACGTCGAGTTCGGCACGCAGCTGCGCCGTGTCCGGTGCGGCGGGGTCGGCCAGCACCAGGTGCCGGGCGCCCTGTTCGGCGAGCCAGCGGACGCAGTGTCCGCCGGTTCCGGACGCCGGGCCGACGACCAGGACCGTGCCGGCCGGCTGCCACGGGGCCACGGGGGCGTCGTCCGTGGCGCGCACCAGCCGTCGCCCGAGGACGCCGGAGGGCCGCAGCGCGACCTGATCCTCGTCGCCGGTGCCGGACAGGACGGCGCGAAGCCGTTCGGCCGAGCGCCGGTCGAGCACCTGCGGTACGTCGACCAGGCCGCCCCAGCGGTCGGGGTGGTCCAGGGCCGCGACCCTGCCGAGCCCCCACACCGCCGCCTGGGCGACGCTGACTTCGGTCTCCGAGCGGCCCACCGACACCGCGCCGCGGGTGACGCACCACAGCGGGGCGTCGATTCCGGCGTCCGCCAGTGCCCGCAGCGCCCCGTCGGGCCATGCCGGTCCGGAGGGGAGAGCGTCGGCGTACGAGGCCGCGAGAAGGGAGACCACTCCGCGGAACTCGGCTCGCTGTGCGGCGAGTTCGGTGAGCCGTCCGGCGAGCGCGCCGCCGTCGGTCGCGTCGGCTTCGACGGTGACGGCCGACTCACCGAGGGCCGCGAGCACGGCGGCGGTCCACTCGTCATCGGTGCCGCCCGCCGGAACGAGCGCCAGCCACCGTCCGGAGAGGGTGCCGGGCGCGGTGCCGGTCAGCGGCTTGAAGGTCACGTGGTAGCGCCAGCCGTCCACGGTCGAGCGCTCGACGCGCTTGCGGCGCCAGGCGGACAGGGCGGGTACGAGCGCCGACAGCGCGGCGTCGTCCAGCTCCAGGCCGGCCGACAGCGACGAGAGGTCCTCGCGCTCCACCGCGTCCCAGAACTCGGCGTCCACGGGGTCCGGCGAACCGGTCCGCGCATGCGCCGCAGGCGCGCCGTCCGGCCAGTACCACTGGTGCTGGAAGGGGTAGGTGGGCAGGTCGACGCGGCGGGCACCGGTGCCGGTGAAGATCCCGGACCAGTCCACCCCGACGCCTGCGACGTGCAGGTGCGCGAGAGCGGTGAGCAGCGCGGTCTCCTCGTTCCGGTCCTTGCGCAGGGCCGGAACGGCGGTCGCAGTGCCGTCCAGGGTGTGCTGGGCCATCGCGGTCAGCACACCGTCGGGGCCCAACTCCAGGAATACGGCGGCCCCTTCGGCGGCCAGGGCTCGCACGCCGTCGGCGAACCGGACGGTCTCCCGCACATGCCGCACCCAGTACTCCGCCGAGCAGACGACGTCCTCGGTGACGAGTTCACCGGTGAGGTTCGACACCAGCGCAATCCGCGGAGCCTCGTACGACAGGCGCTCGGCCACCCGCCGGAAGTCCTCCAGCATCGGCTCCATCAACGGCGAGTGGAAAGCGTGGCTCACCGGCAGGCGGCGGATCTTGCGCCCATCGGCCGCCAACTCCTCGGCCACCCGCAGGACTTCGGACTCGTCCCCGGCGATCACGACCGCCTCGGGACCGTTGACCGCCGCGAGCGACACGCCATCCGTCAGTCGCGCCGCCGCTTCGCTCTCCGTCGCCTGGACGGCCACCATCGCGCCACCGGCCGGCAGAGCCTGCATCAGCCGGGCCCGCGCCTCCACCAGCGCGCACGCGTCCGCCAGCGAGAACACCCCGGCCACATGCGCCGCCGCGATCTCTCCGATCGAGTGACCGGCCACGAAGTCCGGCCGCACACCCAAGGATTCGGCCAACCGGAACAGCGCCACCTCGATGGCGAACAGCGCCGGCTGGGTGAACCCGGTCTCGTCCAGACCCTCCGCATCGCCGAAGATCACATCCCGCAGCCCGGCGTCGAAGTGCGCCAGCACCTCGTCCAACGCCTCGGCGAACACCGGGAACCGGCCGTACAGCTCCCGTCCCATACCCACCCGTTGAGCACCCTGGCCCGAGAACAGCACCGCCAGCTTCCCGTCGACCTCCTGGGCGACGCCGCGTGCGAGTTCCCGTACGCCCTCTCCGTCGGCCGCGAGGACCGCGCGGTGGGCGAACGCCGCCCTGCCGGTCGCGAGGGAGTGGCCCACGTCGACCGGTGACGGGCCGGTCAGCGCCGAGACGCGCTCGATCTGTGCCGCCAGCGCGGCCTCGGACTTGCCCGACACCGGCCAGGGCACGATGCCCGGCACCGTGGCGGGCTCCTCTGCCACGGGCTCCTCGGCGTCCGGCGCCTGCTCGATGATGACGTGCGCGTTGGTGCCGCTGACGCCGAAGGCGGAGACACCGGCCCTCCGGGCGTGCCCGGTCTCGGGCCATTCCTGCTGCTCGGTGAGGAGCGAGACCGTGCCGTCCGTCCAGTCGACGTGCCCGGACGGGGAGTTGATGTGCAGGTTCTTGGGAAGGACGCCGTGGCGCATCGCCAGGAGCACCTTGATGGTGCCGGCGACGCCGGCGGCGGCCTGGGTGTGGCCCAGGTTCGACTTGACGGCGCCGAGCAGCAGCGAGCGTTGCCTGTCCTGCCCGTAGGCGGCGATCAGGGCGTGAGCCTCGATCGGGTCGCCCAGGGTGGTGCCGGTGCCGTGGGCCTCGACGACATCCACGTCGGCGGGGGCGAGGTCGGCGTCGGCGAGGGCCTGGCGGATGACGCGCTGCTTGGCCCGCCCGTTGGGGGCGGTCAGGCCGTTGGAGGCGCCGTCCTGGTTGACGGCGGTGCCGCGCACGATGCCCCATACGTCGTGGCCGTTGCGGCGCGCGTCGGAGAGGCGTTCCAGGAGGAGGACGCCCACACCCTCGGACCAGCTCGTGCCGTCGGCCGCGTCGGCGAACGGCTTGCACCGCCCGTCGGGGGCCAGCCCGCCCTGGACCGTGAACTCGGTGAAGGAGTCGGGGCTGGACATGACCGAGACGCCGCCGGCCAGGGCGAGGCTGCACTCGCCGCTGCGCAGGGCGCCTGCGGCCATGTGCAGGGCGACCAGCGCGGAGGAGCAGGCGGTGTCGACGGTGACGGCCGGGCCCTCCAGGCCGAAGGCGTAGGAGAGGCGGCCGGACAGGACGCTGGCGGTGTTGCCGGTGGCGACGTGACCGCGTACGTCGGCGGTGCCGGTGCCCTGGCGCAGGAGCGTGGCGTAGTCCTGGCCGTTGGTGCCGACGAAGACGCCGGTGCGGCTGCCGCGCAGGGTGGTCGCGTCGATTCCGGCGCGCTCGAACGCCTCCCAGGACGTCTCGAGGAGCAGCCGCTGCTGGGGGTCCATGGCCAGGGCCTCGCGGGGCGCGATGCCGAAGAAGGAGGCGTCGAAGAGGCCGACGCCGTCCAGGAATCCGCCTTCGAGGGTCGCGGAAGCTCCCCGGGCGAGCGCGTCCAGGTCCCAGCCGCGGTCCGCGGGGAATCCGCTGATCGCGTCCTCACCGCGGCTCAGCAGCTGCCAGAGGTCCTCGGGGGACCGTACGCCGCCGGGGAAGCGGCAGTTCATGCCGACGATGGCGATGGGGTCGTCGTCCGCCGCGCGGCCGGCGAGGGCCGGGGTGCCGGTTGTGGAGTCGGGCAGGGTGCCCAGGAGTTCGGCGAGCAGGAAGTCGGCGAGGGCGGTGGGGGACGGGTAGTCGTATACGAGGGTCGCGGGCAGTTTCAGGCCGGTGATCGCCGTCAGGGTGTTGCGCAGTTCGACGGTGGTCAGCGAGTCGAAACCGAGGTCGCTGAAGGCGCGTTCACCGCCGATGTCCGAGGTGCCGGTGTGTCCGAGGACCGCGGCCACCTGGGTGCGTACCAGGTCCAGGACGAAGCGCGGGCGCGCGCCCGTGGAGAGTCCGGCGAGCCGCCGGCGCAGGGCCGGTTCCTGCAGGGAGGCTTCCGGTGTCCCGGCGGGCGCCGTGGCCCGGAGCAGTTCGGGCAAATCTCTGACGAGGGGACAAGGGCGCTTCGCGGCGAACACTCCCACATATCGCCACCAGGCGATGTCCTCGAGGGTCAGGGCCGTGGCGTCGTGCTCGATGGCCTGGCGCAGCGCGGTGAGGGCGAGTTCGGGTGCCATGGGGGCGAAGCCACCGCGCCGGACCCGGCTTTCGATGTCGGTGCCGTCGGCGGCCATGCCGGTCCCGGCCCAGGGGCCCCAGGCGAGGGAGGTCGCGGGCAGGCCGTGGGCGCGGCGGTGTTCGGCGAAGGCGTCGAGGAACGCGTTGGCGGCGGCGTAGTTGCCCTGTCCGGGGGCGCCGAGGGTGCCGGCGATGGAGGAGAAGAGCACGAACGCGGTCAGGTCGTGGCCACGGGTCGCCTCGTGCAGGTTGAGGGTGGCGGTGACCTTGGCGCGCAGGACGGCGGCGAACTTCTCGGGGGTGAGGGTGTCGATGGTGCCGTCGTCGACGGTGCCCGCGGTGTGGAAGACCGCGGTGAGCGGGTGCTCCCGCGGGATCGCGTCGAGTACGGCGGTGAGGGCCGCGCGGTCGGCGGTGTCACAGGCCGCGAGGGTGACGTCGGCGCCCCATGCCTCGAGGTCGGCGGCCAGTTCGGCGGCCCCGGGGGCGTCGGCGCCGCGGCGGCTGACCAGCAGCAGGTGCCGGGCGCCGTGGGTGGCGAGCCATCGGGCGAGGTGGCCGCCGAGGGCGCCGGTGCCGCCGGTGACGAGCACGGTCCCGGTGGGGTGGAACTCGCGCGGTGCGGGGGCCTGTCCGAGGGGGTGGTGGGCCAGCCGCCGGGCGTAGGTCGCGGTGGCGCGTACGGCGAGCTGGTCCTCGCCGTCGCTCGCGGCGAGGGCGGCGGCCAGGCGGCGCAGGGTGGTGTCGGTGAGCTCGTCGGGGAGGTCGACAAGGCCGCCCCAGCGCTGCGGGTGCTCGAGTGCGGCGACCCTGCCCAGGCCCCAGACGGCGGCCTGGGCCGGGCGGGCCGGGTGTTCGGAGCGGCCGATGGCCACGGCGGTGCGCGTCACGCACCACAGGGGTGCCTCGATCCCGGCGTCGCCCAGTGCCTGTACGGCCGTAGCCGTCAGCAGCAGACCCGCGGCCGGACCGGTCCCATCGGTCGCCTCGGCGTCCTCGGTGTCCTCGCCCGCTGTCGCCAGCAGGGACAGGACGCCCGTGAACCCGCTGCTTTCGGCGGCCAGTTCACGCAGCCGCTCGGCCAGATCCGCGCGCTCGGGGGCGGTGACCTCGACCCGTACGGTGTCGGTGCCCAGGGCGCCGGTGACGGCTTCGAGCCGGTCCCGGTCGGCGCCCGCCGGTGCGAGCACCAGCCAGGTCCCGGTCGGGTGTGCGGGGCCGGAGGCGGCCGGGCCGGTCAGGGGCTTCCAGGTGGTCCGGTAGCGCCAGCTGTCGACGGTGGAGCGCTCCCGGCTCTTGCGGCGCCAGGAGGACAGGGCGGGCAGGACGGCGGTGAGGGTGTCGTCGTCCAGGTCCAGCGAGGAGCCCAGCGTCTCAAGGTCCGCGCGCTCCACCGCCGACCAGAATTCCGCGTCCGCCGCGTCGGCGGGGCCCGCGGGCGCGTCGGTGCCCGTGGCCGCCTCGGGCCAGTAGCGCTCGCGCTGGAAGGGGTAGGTCGGCAGGTCGGTCCGGCGGGCGCCGGTACCGGCGAACACGGCGTCCCAGTCGATCCGCACCCCGTTGAGGTGGAGCCGGGCCAGGGCCGTGGTCAGTGCCGGGGCCTCGCCGCCGTCGCGGCGCAGGGCCGGGACAGCGGCGGCCGGGGTCGCCTCGTCGGCGGTCTCGCCTACGGCGCCGCTGAGTACCGCGTCCGGGCCGAGCTCGAAGAAGGTGGTCACGCCGTGCTCGGTGAGGTGGCGTACGGCGTCGGCGAAGCGGACGGTGCCGCGGACCTGCCCGGTCCAGTACTCCGGCGAGGCGAGCTCCTCATGGGTGAGGAGTGCGCCGGTGACGGTGGACACCAGCGGCAGCGTGGGGGCGTGGCAGGTGACGGAGCCGACGGCGCGGGCGAAGTCCGCGAGCATCGGGTCCATGTGCGGCGAGTGGAAGGCGTGGCTGACGCGCAGTCGCTTGGTGCGGCGGCCCGCCTCGTGGAAGTGGGCCGCCAGGGCGAGTACCGCGTCCTCGTCGCCCGCGACGACCAGGGACGCCGGGGTGTTGACGGCGGCGACGGTGGCCCGCCCCTCGTACTGGTCGAGGAGGGGCAGCACCTCGTCCTCGGTGGCCTCGACGGAGGCCATGGCGCCTCCGGCGGGCAGGGCGGCCATCAGACGGCCGCGGGCCGCGACGAGGGTGCAGGCGTCCTCCAGGGTGAGGACTCCGGCCGCGTGCGCGGCGGCGAACTCGCCGATGGAGTGGCCCGCGACGTAGTCGGGGCGCAGGCCCCAGGACTCGGCGAGGCGGAACAGCGCCACTTCGAGGGCGAAGAGGGCCGGCTGGGTGTAGCCGGTGTCATCGAGTAGTTCGGCCTCGGGGGTGCCGGGTCCGGCGAAGAGGATCTCCCGTAGCGGGCGGTCGAGTTCGAGGTCGAAGCGGGCCAGTACGGCGTCCAGGGCCTCGGCGTAGACCGGGTAGCGGTCGTAGAGCTCGCGTCCCATCCCGGGGCGCTGGCTGCCCTGGCCGGTAAAGAGGAAGGCCAGGCGGCCGCCGCCGGGGCGGCCGGTGAGCAGTGCGCCGTCGGGGGTGCCGTCGCGCAGCGCGGTCAGGGCGCGGGTGAGGGCGTCGGGGTCGTCGGTGACGACGGCCGCGCGGTGTTCCAGGGCGGCGCGGGAAGTGGCGAGGGAGAAGGCGAGGTCGGTGAGCGGGAGCCGGGGGTGGTCGGCGAGGTGGGTCAGGAGCCGTCCGGCCTGGGCGCGCAGGCCCGCTTCGGTGCGTCCGGACAGGGTCACGGGCACGGGGGCGGGTTCGGCCGGGTGAGCCGGTGTGGTGGCGGTGCCGTCGTCGTTCCCTTCGGCACCCTCGGGCCGGTCTTCGGGGGCCTGTTCGAGGATGGTGTGGACGTTGGTGCCGCTGAGTCCGAAGGAGGAGACGCCCGCGCGGCGCGGGTGCCCGGTGCTCGGCCAGGGCAGCGGTTCGGTGAGCAGCCGGATGGCGCCGGAGCTCCAGTCGACGTGTGTGGAGGGCCGGTCGATGTGCAGGCTCTGCGGCGCGCTCGCGTGACGCATGGCCATGACCATCTTGATGATGCTGGCGACGCCGGACGCCATCTGGGCGTGGCCGATGTTGGACTTGACGGAACCCAGGAGCAGCGGGTGCTCGGGGTCGCGGTCCCGGCCGTAGGTGGCGAGGAGGGCCTGGGCCTCGATGGGGTCGCCGAGCGCGGTGCCGGTGCCGTGGCCGTCGATGACGTCGATCTCGGCGGGGTCCACGTTGGCGTTGGCCAGGGCCTGGCGGATGACGCGCTGCTGGGACGGGCCGTTGGGGGCGGTCAGGCCGTTGGAGGCACCGTCCTGGTTGACGGCGGAGCCCCGGATGACGGCCAGGACCTGGTGCCCGTTGCGGCGGGCGTCGGAGAGCCGCTCGACGAGGACGAGGCCGACGCCCTCGGCCAGGCTCATGCCGTCGGCCTGGTCGGAGTAGGCCTTGCAGCGGCCGTCGGCGGCCATCGCGCGCTGCCGGCTGAAGCCGATGAACGCGCCGGGCGTGGACATGATGCTGACGCCGCCCGCGAGGGCGAGGGAGCTCTCACCGTTGCGCAGGGACTGGCAGGCCAGGTGCAGGGCGACCAGGGAGGAGGAGCAGGCGGTGTCGAGGGAGACGGCCGGGCCCTCGAGGCCGTAGGTGTAGGACAGGCGGCCGGACAGGACGCTGGAGATGGTGCCGGTGATCAGGTGCCCCTCGGCGCCCTCCGGGCCCGCGCCGGAGGCGCCGTAGTCCTGGTAGCTGGCGCCGATGAAGGTGCCGGTGCTGCTGCCGCGCAGGGTGGCGGGGTCGA